>CAVKUW010000150.1:0-7539 GCA_963659815.1 Butyricicoccaceae bacterium | reverse complement strand
GATTTGTGGTAGCAAAAATTTTGGCAGCATGTAAGAAAAAGGAGATTACAAAGTTAGCGCTGATATCCAGTGATATGAGGAATATTAGTGAAAATATGCAGGAAGATCTCGTAAAGAAACTTGAAAAACAAGGCATTCAGCTGGATGTATTAGCAGAGATTGTTACTGATAGCGAGGCAATGTCCAAGCTTTTTGCAGAAGGAGCGGCAGTTATGATTGAGAAGAAGGGTGTATCGCTTTATCAGCGAGTGTATGATATGGTTGATTTATGTGTGGAGAATGAAGTATCAATACTTGGTGTGATTGATACCCGGAAATAACTGTAATGGCTGAGATAAAGACAAAGTCTGTAAAATTAAATATGGTGATGAATGCATTGCTTTCTATGTCATCCTTTATTTTTCCCTTGATTACATTCCCGTATGTGTCAAGAATCCTGCTTCCGGTAGGAACAGGTAGAGTCGCTTTTGCGACGGCCGTTGTGACGTATTTTGCAATGTTTGCGCAGCTTGGAATTCCGACCTATGGTATCCGGTTATGTGCAAAAGTGAGAGACAATAAAGAAGAGTTAACCCGTGCGGTGCATGAATTGTTGTTTATCAATCTATTCATGTCTGCAATTGTATATGCTGTGTTCTTTATTTCGCTTGCGGTCGTTCCAAAGTTTCGGGAAGAACATACATTACTTTTGATTATTGGCGCTACGATATTGCTGAATGCGCTTGGTGTAGAATGGTTATACAAAGCATTAGAGCAATATACGTATATTACGGTACGTTCTTTGATATTTAAGGTTGTGGCATTGATCAGTACATTTATGCTTGTTCGTGATCCAGGGGATTGTTTGCAGTATGGTTTTTTGACAATTCTCGCTACATCTGCTTCGAATGTTTTAAATTTTATAAATCTTCGTAAATATATTTATTTAAAACCAATCGGAGGTTATCATATCAAACGTCATATTAAGATGATACTGGTCTTTTTCTCAATGTCTGTGGCGACAACGATATATACAAATCTGGATAACGTCATGCTTGGGTTCATGCAAGATAAGGTGGAGGTTGGATACTATTCAGCCGCAGTAAAGATCAAATCAATCATGGTTAGTGTAGTGACTTCTGCAAGCACGGTTTTACTACCAAGAGCGTCTTATTATGTGGATAAAGGTATGATGGACGAGTTCTCAAGAATATTGAAGAAGACAATGCACTTTATCTTCCTTGTGGCGATTCCTTTTTCCATTTATTTTATGATTTATGCGAAAGAAGGAATTTTCTTCTTATCTGGTAAAGCGTATGCCGGAGCTATTATACCAATGCAGATAATTATGCCGACGCTTACGCTGATTGGCATCAGTAATGTGACCGGTATTCAGATGATGGTACCGTTAGGAAGAGAAAAACAGGTATTATATTCTGAGATTGCAGGAGCAATTGTAGATTTGGTTTTAAATACGATTTTTATTCCAATCTATGGAGCGGCAGGAGCAGCGCTTGGTACATTGGTTGCGGAGGTCGTTGTGTTAGGCTGGCAATGTGTAGCAATCCGAGATCTGAAAATGGGAATATTTCAAAAGCTTCCATATGGAAAGATTCTTGTCGCAGTCGGACTTGGAAGTGCTGCATCTTTCTGGGTAAAATTACTAGAAATCGGTGTATTTCCAACGCTTGTGATATCTGCAGTTTGCTTTTTCAGCGTGTATGGAATTGTGATGACTGTATTGAAAGATGCATTGATATTAGAACTGGGACGACAGCTTGCTGGAAAGCTTAGGAGAAAATAGGCACTTTGGAGGAGATGAAAATGCGGAATAAAACGTTGGACATTGCCAAAGGAATTGCAATGATATCGATTATTTTAGGGCATTTATCTGTTTGGCGGATAAACTGTGTTGTTTTTACATATCATATTCCAATCTTTTATCTGATTACAGGTTATTTCCTTTTTGGTGCAGAAAAAACCAGCTTCCGGAGGTTTGCGGGAAAAAAAGCCAGAACCCTTTTGGCCCCATATTATGTGGCTTGTTTGTTGATCATAATGTTTTCAATTCCACTCAATATGTATTTGGGAGAGGATGTGAAGACACAGGTAATAAGGTGGATTAAGGCGGCATTGTATGCGGCGGGAGATTCCTATACTGCGCCATTTGAAATCCCGGGGATCGGTGCAATCTGGTTTTTGTGGGCTACGTTTTGGGGCAGTTTGAGCATGTATTTTCTAATCAAGAAAAAACCGGGAACAAGAATGAGTGCCGTTTTGATTCTGTTTATGGTGTGTTGTTGGTCAAGACGCCTATGCTGGTTTCCTTTAAGCATTCAGGCGGGCGGATGTGCGGCTCTTTTTATGTATATAGGCTGGCTGTATCATAAAGAAGAAAACATCATCAAACAGCTGCTTGCAGATATGAGTAGGGAGGCAAAGACTTTTCTCGTTATTGCTGCTTTTTGGATATGGTATGCGTTTATCCGTAGCTTTCAATCTTTTTGGCTTGTACATTGTGATGTAGGACGCGGGGGTAGTGACATATTTGCGTCTGTCTGTGCCTGCATCTGCATCATTTTGATTTCTGGGCAGATAGATGCAAAGTGTGAACACTTGGGAAAGGGATTGGCTTATCTGGGCAGATATAGTTTGTTGATGTTAATTCTGCATATTGTTGAGCTAGATCTGGTTCCGTACGGGAGAATATATGGATATCTGACAGAGGCTGGCATCAGATTAACAGATCAGATGTATCTGTATATCAGAATCTTCATAAAGTTGTCAGGGATTATTGTTGGAACAATTGTGCTGTCAAAAGTAAAACTTGTTAGAAAAGTGTTGGGATACAAGGAGCGGTAGTGTGCATGGAAGATAACGGTAGGCGTATGCTTAGCTGGGATATTGTAAAGGGAATTACCATATTAATCATGATTGTGGGGCATGTTGCTTCAATTCCGCAACAGTTGCGAAATTTTATTTTTTCTTTCCATATGCCGGTTTTTTTCGTGGCAAATGCATATTTTATAAAGAATTATCAGATTGGTTATAATCTGAAACGATCGTCAAAATCGCTTTTGCTTCCTTATATTCTTGTGTGTGTTGTGACAGCCATGCTGTGCGTAAATATAAACGATGATATGTCGACAAATTATCGCGTGTTCGGAGCACGTATCCTTGACATGATAGGAGGAATTAGCAAAAAAAGCGAATTATTTCCATGGTTTGAGTCGGTTTGGATGGTTTGGTTTGTTGTATGTTTATTTGCAGCCAGAATGATTTATATTGTTAGTATGAGAGTGCTTAAAAAAGCACCTGAAATAATCCGGTTTCTTGCTGTTTGCTTATTGACGTATACAGGGTATTATATTGGTACAAATATTTCATTTTTGCCATGGAGTCTCGATATTGCGTTGTTTGCCCAGATATTTATGTGGTTTGGGGATTTTATCCATAGAAAAAGGTTCTTCTTACCGTATAAGCGATATATCGCATGTGTGGGCATGGTGGTCTGGATTTTGTTGACGTTGAATGGATATTGGCTCGAACTGGCTATAAGAAGATATCCGGGAGGGATAATCTGTATTGTTACTGCGCTTGCAGGTAGTATTGTAGTTATCTTTATATCCGAATGTATAGAAAAAATCCCGGTCATTTCCCGTTTTTTTGCATGGTGTGGAAAAAACAGCATAGTTATTCTGGCATTTCATTGTTATGATTTGAGATTTTTAGATTGGAATAAAGTATATGCTGCCATTCCTCTTGGGTGGGGCTGGGAAAGCATGGCGGCAGCAAAGGTTATTCTGGTGTTGCTCTGGTCATTTGCCTTTGTAAAAGTCAAAGCGCATGTGCGGGAATTAAACACGGATAAGTCGGAGTGAACCATTCAAAAAGACCGGTATTATTAGTTGAGGCTTTACCCGAATACGTCGTAACGCCTGACGGATTTGTTGTGGGCAATATTAATTGCGTGAAGCTTGTACATTTTGCGGATTTTCTGTCAGCGTAGGATTATTAAATGATGAGGTGTTCTAGTCGTTTGTCTTTGCTTTTGAAGTAAATATTACTTTTTTGCTCAGTATATAATTTAGAATAATTACAATAATTTGTGCAGCAATTTTTACTAGCATGTTTGGCAGATGCATAATAGTTACAAATAGCAAAAGAATGATTTCTTCTACTCCAAGGGTAGCAAGTCTGCTGGAAAAGAATTTTAACAACTGCTGAAAGAATTCTCTGCTAGTATTTGTGGGTGATTGGAACACCCAGATTCTATTGGTAAAGAACGCAAAGCTTACGGCAAGAATCCAAGATAATAAGTTTGAGATAAGCTCATTAAAAGTTAAAAGGGTACAAAAAAATCCATATGACACGACGCTAACAACAAAAGTTAGTCCACCAAAAAGAGCGTACAATAAAAATTGTTTGTATTTAAATAATATCTTTAGCATAAATCACCTTTATTATTACGATAGAGTAATTGCACTGTTAAAAAAGATGTAATTAAAAAAAGTGTTTATCTTTTCAAGGAACTCAAAATGTTCATGGATGTCACCCAATGATCCAACGATAAGATAAATAAATAATAAAATAGTTAGTCTAAATATTATAGAACGCTCGTTTGAATCACAATAACCTTTGATTGTAGATCCTTTTTGATCAGTCATATAAAAATATGCCTGAATTGCAAGACAAGTAAAAGCCATACTAAACCAACGGCCGTAATCTACTCCGGCAAACGTCATCATTAATCCTGAGAATGGAGCAATCCAATATAATATTGCAATAATGACATTGCAATGTAGTTTAATCCCTTTAAGAACATTCATATACAAAAGAACCAATGGCAAAAATAACAACACATAAAAAACTAATGCAATAATTGTTTTATAATAGGATAATTCGTTGATGCTAATCTGTTGCAAATCCTGTTTCATTGGTCCGTGTTCAAAAGAAAGCATATTAGGATTCAGAGAAATATCTGTATGTTTTTGCATAAGAGCTTGCAACTCATTGTAATTTGCGTAATCCTGCTTTCCGTATTTGAAAATCAATATAAAAGAACATATACTGCAAATCACTAATAGAACAAAGCTAATAATGTAGATGTTTTCCTTTTTTTTGCAATAGGTAAATAAAAGGTATGTTGCAATTACAGGAACAAATATTACAATAAATCCTTCATGAATGAGTATTCCAATAATACATAAAAAAGGAACCAGAATGACACATTTATTATTGCGAATTAATATCATGGCAATAATGGTTAAAATGACAAGATATATATCGGGTCTTGCAAAATCAACCATATAGTTTATAGATGCAGAATTATACATCATTAATGTTGCTATAAAAAAAGATAACTCAGGAGAAAAGGATTTCTTTAATCCTCGAATAATCAATAATCCAAGTACCTCATATACCATAAAATAAAACATCATGAAAAAGCCATAATATACTTTTGAGTTAATATAATTAAAGAAAAAACTTGTTATAGATCCAATGAGACCTCTGGCTATAAAACCTCCGGCCAGATCATAGTTTATAACATAATAATTTGCAATATAACTTCTCCAAAAATCACTGAGCTGCTCATAAGATGGGCAAGTGTGTATCAATAAAATAATGGTAAGAATGGTGTATATAATTTCAAACTTAAATAATTTTTTCGTTTGTGGCATTTAAGATTCCTCTGTTTATGAATGCATTTGGGTTTGTTTAACAAAATTTTTGATATCCTCTAAAACATATTCTTTATTCAATATATATCCGTTTGAGCCAGAAAACAGGCAATCATATTTCGTTTTGAAATCGTAACAAGGGGGTGACGTAGTAATCTCATTGTTGAAAGGTTTGCCACATAAATAATTGTATAGTTCACTAATTGAAATTGGCTCTGTTGCAATATTCATAGTTTTAATGTTGTTATTTATACAAATTTGAATGTCTTTCCACAAATCTGCAAGGTTATAATATTGAAAAATTCCACGGCTATCGGTAAAGTTTAATGCCGAAAATCCAATATTATCGAGTATCTTAATTAAGCTTGCTCTTTGTAAAGAATCAAGAGAATTACACTGATAAAAACCATCATTGCCAAGTGTATAATAAGTGGCAAGACTGGCATTGCAGTTATTTAATTCATTAAATTTTGCTTCGGTTAATTTATATGGTATTTTATTTAAATAGTCATAAATAAAATTTTTTTTCAGATTTTTTCCATAAAGACCAGGAAGTCGAAGAATACAATAATCATTAAAATTTTCACGAATCCAATTTTCTAGGAAATACCGATTTATACCATAAGGTAAAAGATTTTCTAGGTTAGGTATATCGTCTTCTGTAACATTAACGGGAGTGTCATATACATCAATAGTTGATATAAAGATTAGTCTTTTTGGATTGATTTTTTTTATATTATCGATTGCGATATTAATAGACTCCTTATCTTTTTCTGGATATTTGTTGGCAATATATTTTTCTGCACGAAGACCAGCATAAATTAGAGTATCTGGATTAGTATCATAAGAGGCAGAAATATTTTTTGTGTTATATAAGTTGGAAATTTGAGAGGAAGAAGCAATATTACTTCCTACAAATCCTGTATATCCTACAAGTGCAATATTTGAGATCATTTTAAGATTCCTTTCATCTATAGTAAGTGTTCTTTTTTAAATAATTTACGTAAACGAAAAATATTAGAGACATAATTCCGAATCAATTTAAATACATGAACGGTTGTATTATAGTCATCAGTCCATCTGACAGGCATTTCGTAAATAGTATAATTTTGCTTTTCGGCACGCAATAGAATTTCTATTACATAGAACCACCCGTTATTATGGCTTGTTTGAGCGATAAGCTTTTCAATGACTTCTTTACGGAAAAATTTAAATCCGCATATTGAATCGCTGGCTTTTAATTTCAAAAAAATCTTTAACATAAAGGTAAGTCCGTGAGATGTTATATTACGGTACCATTTTCTTCCGTTTGTATCTGATTTTTTATTTAAACGGGAGCCGTTGATCATGTCAATTTCAGGATGAGATTTAAATATAGTAATTACATCTTTAAGGTGATGGACATCTGTTGATAGGTCTATATCCATATAACCCACGATTTCACAGTCGTTATGTTCTACACCATTTTTAAACGCGATACCAACACCTTTTTCCGATAATTGCAGATAATTAACATTGTCATATGTTTTTTCCAATTCTTTTGCTATAACACTGGTTTTGTCAGTAGAACCATTATCCACAATGGTTACGATATAGTCGGAAAAACCGATTGACTGTAAATAGTCAATCGTTCCAATTACTCCATGTTGGAGTCTTTTTTCTTCATTGTAGACCGGGAGCAATATATTTAAAAACATGGGATTAAACCTTTCTAATTGATTCATATTTATAGTTTTCCTTTTTGTATACAATATCTAAGATAACAGACAGGAATCTTAGAACGATAGCAAGCATAGCAAATATACCAAAAAATCCAATAGATAGGTAAAGCATGATAGGCGTCCATCCGGCTACTGGAGAACTTGATACAAATATATAA
>CAVKUW010000149.1:3289-19541 GCA_963659815.1 Butyricicoccaceae bacterium | reverse complement strand
AACCTTTGGCGGGAGTTCGATTCTCTCATCCCCTGCTTGTGAAAAAGCCTTGAAAGAAATACTTTCAAGGTTTTTTTTATACACCTATATAAGATCGGGAACATATTCAGAGGAGGAACAACATGATACAGAGCGAAGTAACTGAGATAAAGAAGATAATGACAAACAACGACTGCTGCATTCACGGACTTGCCGGATGCTATGTCGATGCGAATAAAGAAATGCATGTATTAGAACAGGGGAAATTCCTTGTCCTGCCGGAAGAAGAACAGCACAAATATTTTGACCTGATTAAGAAGGGTTTGTCCGGGCGGATTGGTAAGAATCTGTTGAATCTGGCATTTCGTACAGAGAATGGAATCACAGTGTCAAACCGTGACACGTTGATGCAGGTATTAAACAGTGAGTTGAAGGATCCACAGGTATTGCAGGCGTATTTCGAGAAGATCCGCGATTCATATGCGTATGTGGATAATTATTATATTATGCTGGTGTACGGTGTCTACGATGTACCGGGAAAGACTGCAGATGGAATCGGGATGGAAGATGCATCCGATGTTGTGTACAAGTTCAACCTGACACTGTTTTGCCCACTCAAGCCATCCAAGGCAGGACTGATGTACAACCCGGTCGATAACAGTCTGGAGAATGCGATGCGGAATATGATGGTCGAGATGCCAATGAACGGATTTTTATTCCCGGCATTTAATGAACGCATGAGTGATGTGCATGCGGCACTTTACTATACAAAGAAACCATCTGAGTTAAATGACAGTCTGCTCATGGATGTGTTTGGATGTGAGATTCCGGCAACTGCCGGCAAGCAGAACGAGATGTTTATCAATGCCATTGAAGCAGTAGAAGAGATGACATTTGACAAGGCGAAAGCGATTTACTCCAACATGCGGGAGCATGAGATGGAGTTAAAGGACAGTCCGGAGGAAGTCGTTGTCGACAAGAAAGAAACGGCGCGTATCCTGGAGGAGAGCGGATTTGAAGAAGAGGAGATTCAGGCGTTCACAAAGACCTTCGATGAGGCAACCGAAGAGAACGGAAAAGTGCTGTTAAGTAATGTGTTTGAGGGAAGCAATAAGCTGAAGATCAAGTCTGGCAAGACGGAGGTATCTCTTCCGGTTGAACAGACGGATGCAATTGAGGTACGCAAGATCGACGGAAAAAATTGCATCGTAATCGAAATCAGCGATGACTTACTTGTAAATGGCGTGAAGATCAATAAGTTTGATGGACCGATTGATCTTTCTATATAATCTAGCAGTACACCCGTGGAACTGCGGAATTCACAAAGAGTGGATTGATCCGGAATGTCACAGAGTCCCCGATAGAGATGGGAGCTTTGGACACATCTAAGATACATGAATTCATACTGATCTGACCAAGAACTGGCAGGGTTTGACCTTCAAACTCTGCCGTTTGTTTTTTCTGGAAGCAGGCATGCTTGCACAGGCGAAGCAGACGAAGCGGCGAGGGATGTTTCGGAGCAGCCTCGCGTGTCATACCAAGTCCGTGAAAATATCCAGCCGATACGACAGCCGTTGTAGAAGCCTTGGTCAGACGGCAGGTTTTGCCATAGCCGATGTTGTGTCCGGCAGGAAGCTCATATACGTCGTCCACACTTGCTGTCAGGTCGCAGACATTTTCAAATCCACAGGAATTGGAAACGGCAAGACGACCGAGAAATGCAGATCCGATACGGACCGCATCCAGATTCATATACGGAAAACGGACGAGGGAGGAAGAGGAGGAGATATGACGTATCCCAAGTGGAATCCCTGCGTCCGTCAGAGTAGTGCAAAGGTTGTTAAAATCCTCAAACTGCTTCTTGACAAAACGTTCATTCTTGCAACATGCGGCATAGAAATGGGAATAGATTCCCGTGACCTGCACGTGCGTCATGGCATGTACAGTGTTGATGATGCCGCCAATCTGCGAGGTTTTGCTGCATAAGAAACCATAACGCCCAAAGCCTGTATCGATGCACAGATGCGCATGGGCACAAAAATGGTTTAAGCGTGCGGCAGTATCCTCCAATATCTGCCCGCATGAAACGCTTGTGATACTGAGAGTGATATCGTGTTTGATCGCGCGTGTAATATCTTCTGGACGATAAAGTGGCGTCAGAAGCAGAATCTCCCCCAAGATTCCTTTCTCTCGAAGTTCGATGGCATCCGCAAGCTCCGTGACTGCGAAATGCCGGATCCCGCGTGCCTGCAGGAAGGTCGCAAATTTACACAGACCAAGACCGTAAGCATTCCCCTTTAATACGGCGATGATCTGGGCGTCAGCAGCCAGAGATTTGATGATCTCGATATTGTGTTCCAAAGCACGAATCCGAATATTTAAGGTTGTCATCGTCATTCCTCCTTTAAAAACAAACGCGGATTGAAGTAAGTTTAGATATTTCACTCTTGTATCTGATTGCAGTATAGTGTAGAATTGCATCGAAGTTGCATCAAAACTGTAACGAAGTTGCAAAAGATTTGTTTACAACTTGCATATTTTGAAATGAGAAATATATAGAGGTAACTACGATGGAAACGTTATCAAGACGTGCAAAGATTCAGACGTCGGAGACATTTTTGCTTAGTTCAATTCTGGCGTTGTCGGGTGGATTTCAGGATGCGTACACATACAATGTGCGAAATGGCGTATTCTCGAATGCGCAGACCGGAAATGTTGTGCTGATGAGCCAGCATCTGATGCAGGGAGAATGGATGCGTGCACTGCACTATCTGTTTCCGGTGCTTGCGTTTGCATTTGGCGTATTCGTGGCAGAACGGATTGGACATACCTATAAGAATGCGAGAAAGATCCACTGGCGGCAGATCGTTGTTTTGATCGAGATATTGATTTTACTGGCGGTTGGTTTTATGCCTCAGAAGTTCAACATGGCGGCGACGATGCTTGTATCGTTTGCCTGTGCGATGCAGGTACAGACGTTCCGGAAGGTAAATGGCTATGGCTATGCGAGCACGATGTGTATCGGAAACTTAAGAAGCGGAACCGAGAGCCTGTCCGTCTATATCCGGGAGCACCAGAAGGGGGCGCTCCGAAAGGCACTGCATTACTACGGAATCATATTGATCTTTGCAGTCGGCGCCGGTGCCGGCGGAATCTGCTCAATGCAGATCGGCGTGCATGCAATCTGGGTATCCTGTGTCCTGCTGCTTGCCGGATGCCTGCTTATGATTAAGGAGGCGCGTTAAAAAAATCGTTTTCTGTTAAGAATAGGAATAACAATCATGGTTTCAAAGGAATCTTCGATATATTGACTTCGCATGTAGCCATGATATTTTTCCGTGATGATCTTTATATTCGCAAGACCGTACCCGTGATCCATTCGGTGATCCGGGTACTTTTTTATTTGGTCTTCCGGCAGACAGGTATTGCGCATATGTATAATAAAGGTATCATTGCTGGAAACACATACATTGAAATGCACATATCGGTTCGGATTCCTGGATTTACAGACTGCCTCGGATGCGTTATCCAGCATATTTCCGACAATGGTACACAGGTCATAGTCAGAAACTGGAATCTGAGTTGGTTGCAATGTAATCTTGTGGGAAAAAGCAAATTGTTTTTCCTTTGCAAGCATCTGGAAACTACTGATGAAAGCATCCAGTACAAGGTTTCCGCTGTTGACACTGATATAATTCGCTTCTATGTCGTTGATCGCAGAGTGTAGATATGCATCTAACTGCTCTGGTTGTTGTTGCTTGAGCATCTCGGAGATTGCAAAATAATGGTTCTTCATATCGTGTACGATGCTGCGGGTTTTCTTGTAGGCGGTTCCCAATTGGAAATATTTTTCCTGCTGAAAATCAATCTGTTTGCGCATAGAAAGGTTTTCGTCCTTGATCTGCTCCATCTTAAAACAATTATCCAACAGACAATAATTCAATATATTTAACAGTGCAATCGCAAAATAGGCGATGATCATATAGTACGCATTGTTTGACTGGTAATTGCTGCGGACAGGAATACAAAGGGTAATTACCAGAGAAAGCACGGGCGTCGTAAATAATAACAGGTTGTATTTATAATCGTGATATTTTATGTGTCGGTTCCAGAAGGAAATCACAACCAGAATCAACAGGAACAGCATGATCTTGGAACCGAGATTCATGAGGATCGAAAGCTGGCGGAGAGGGAGATCTATAACTGCCGGGTTTATTATTTTCACCAGAAACAGGAAAAAGCTTTCTCCAAGCAGAGCAAGAATCTGGAAGGAAATGGATACAAATATGCGGTTTGACAGGCGCGTCCTGTATAGGAAGGTCAGTGCAAAGGTCGTAAGCAGACTTACGGTGCTTGTGGCTATTGTAAATTGCTTGGATGGCAGTCCGGTGCACAGAGCCTGGTTTACATAGATAAGTACCTCCATAATAAGGAAGCACGCAATATAGAGCGGATAAGCGGTACGACGGTTTTCCTTATGGAAGATGCCGTTCATATAGATAATGATTATGCCCATATCAAAGAGATAGGTAAGTGCTTCAATCGCGTAATACATAGTGCGCCCCCTAATTTAACTCGTTTAATTCTACGAGGTGATTCATGTAAATAGAAAGTAGTTCCCGTCTGGCATTTCGGCTCAGAGGAATTCGCTCCCGATTGTCTAAAACAACGAATTTATCCTCAAAATAATGTACATGCTTCAGATTCAGCAGGATACTGCGATAACATTTGTAAAAGTGCTGGGAGGCAAGCATTTCCTTCCAGTATGAAAGCGTTCCGCGAACAGAGATCGTGCGGTTTGTAAGATGAAACAGTAAAGTTTGTGTATCACTGTTTTCAACCTCGATATAGAGGAGATCCTGAATATAGATCGTCATTTCTCCTTCTGTTGTAGACACGATGGAATAGATTGTGTGACTTTGTTCGATTTCATTGATTGCGTTCTTCAGCACTTCTTCGACATCCTCTGCGGTGTATGGTTTCGTCAGATAATAAAATGCCCGGACTGTAAAGCTTTTTTGCATGTATTCCGGATAATTGCTCACGAACACGATCAAGGCATAACGGTCAATGGTGGAACGCAGTAAATGCGCAGTATCCAAACCGTTTAGCTCTGGCATTTCTACATCCATGAAAATTAACTGATATTGTCCTTTTTCTGTATAGGAATCTAAGAATGCTCTTCCGCTTGTAAATGTAGAGATAGAAACTTCCACATCAAACGCAAAATAAAAATGTGTGATACAGGATTTTAAATATTCAATTGCTGCTTCGTCATCGTCACAGATTGCAATGTTCAGTTTCATTGAGATCCCCCTTTGCTGATTCGTCCCAATAATTGGTTTATCCATATTACGATAACACAAAAGAACATAATCTGGATAGAATCAAATCTAAAAAAATTAAAAAATATAAGGTACAAGCTTAGTAGCATTATCGAATATATTGCAGTCAGGTATTTTAATCGACGTTTCTTCTTTTGAGTCAGGCGATGGCTTTTTGTATCCACAGGTGCAAGGATGATGATGGCAATCAGCAATACACAGAAACACCAGAAGGATGGAAATGTCTGGATTGCAGGGATTGGCAGATAGATAGTGACAATCATTCCAATACAGAAGGTGAGATAAGAAATAATATCACATATGCCGCGCGAAGATGCATGCATGCCTCCGGCAAGCATCTTGAGTGGAGACATTGTAAAAACGTAGACAAGTGCCAGCCATCCATGATGGAAAAAGATTCCAAGAATCAGAAGGCTGAGATTATATAGGAATAAGTCGAAACAGAAGTCGAAGCAGTATATGTAAGCTGCCCGTTGCTGAAACGGTAGAACATGATTATCAATAAATATATCCGTGATTTTTACGCTGAGTGTTTCTGTGATTTTCATTCGATTTACCTCCATATAAGCATCATAACATAGAACGATTGGTAATATACAATTTTCTGTAAATGGTCAAAAATCGGGGGTAACGTGCACTTCACCCCTGCTTTTTGACCATTCGCAGAAAAAATGAAAGAAGCATCTGTGCGTATGATAGGATAAAAATGGGTTTAATAAGAAACTCAAATAATTATTTACAGGAGGGAAAAGAGCATGAAAAAAGTACTGGAATTTCTTGTCAAACATAGTGGAAAGCTATGCGCATTCGCGATTGGTGTAGCAGCTATTGCACCGGAATGCTGTCGTGGAAACTGGTATGAACCAGAAGAACCAGAGGGGCTGGAAGAAGTATTGAAGAAAAGTGGAAAAGTACAGTAGAGGAGGTACATGATTATGAGAAAAAATTTAAGAAAAACAGTGGCTACAATAGCTATGACGGTGATGCTGTCGGTTACAGCAGTGGTTGGAATGGGTTTTAATGCGAAAGCTGCAAATACAGACAATTCGCCATTTAGCTATAATAGTGCAAATGGTTCGGGAACAACAGATTGGAGGGATAAAACCAACACGACGAAGGTGTATGTTTATCCGACCTCGGGACCGGCAATTCAATACTCGGTGCTTGGACAAAATTATGGTCAGTCAGCAACAACTTACCAAATATGTTCGAACAATGTGAGAATTCCTCTTGGGGTTCAGGGAAGTATCACGAATCACGTATATGAATCCGGATATAGAAGGGCAAAGCTTCGGATGACGCGCGAGAAATATCAGAATCTGAATACAAGCGGTGTATGGAGTCCGGATTCTACCAGAAATTATACAGTGTTTAATTAAACAGATATCGGGTGCCGGGCATCCGGCACCCGGATATGGGAAGGCGGAAAGAATATGAAGAAGATAAAGTGGATCATTCTTGGCGTAGTTATCATTGCTGCGGGAGCCGCAGGTGTTGTGTACATATCAAAAAACGAGAAAGACAAGCAGTATCCCTTTGAACGGTATCAGGAGGAGCAGCAGGCACAGGCGGAAACAACTGAAACACAGACGGGGGATGACGGAGATGAGGTAAGTGATGGAGAGGCATCAGGAAAGACTGGAGATCACCATTCTTTTACACAGGGAAATGTGACCTACTCATTTTTAGCGTTGGACGTGATTCCCGATACAGAGATTGAGACACAGACAAAATATCCGGCGGAGAACTTCACAGATGGAAAACTGCCAGATGCAAACTATGAGACATGGACATATGATTTTGAAAAAATGATGCAGGAGGCACCGGCGTTAAAGGATATATTTACTTCAAAGGCGGATTATACAGTCGAAGAGTATTCAGCGATATATGATGAGAATGTCCAGGCGATAAATGACAGTGGATATATGGGACATCCCAAAACAGATTACTATTTTGTGAAAATGCAGATCAAAAATGAATCTCAGGATAAGGTGAGGGATGTTTATCTGACGGAACTTCGGCTGATAGCTACAAATACCACTCGTAAGGCATATGATTATTATGATGCTGTATGTTATTTTTCTGCTTCCCAGCACACGGAAGGGGAGGACCGCGTGCACAGCTTCCTTACATACAGCCTGCAGCCGGGGGAGGTTTTGGACTGCATTGTCGGATTTGAAGCACGGCGAGACCGGATCTATCCGTCCGATCAGTTTATCTATGCGGGACTGATCAGCCCGAGTATGGATGATGTGTGGGTGAATCCGGCAGAATATGAGACGAGTGTCCTGCTCGATGATCTTCCGGGGATGGAGGAATAGTGTATGAAAAGACAGATAATGGCATTTGCGATCCTGTTTGCGTTACTGATATGGGGAATCCGGGTGATCAATCTGAACCGGGATACGAAAACGGATATTCAATATATCGAGTACGGACAGGAATTTTATACCGGACCGGTGACTGTCCGGACGGTGCAGTTCCTGCTGCTTGACGAGGAATCATATGAAGCACAGTTTGGAGTCGTCGCGGATATGGGAGATGCAAAGAAGGCATTGTGTCTGCAGTTTGCGGTATATAACGGATCAGATGCTTCGGTGTCATGGGATGATGTGTTTGCAAATATGGGTGAAGGATTTGAATGTAAGGCTTGGTACAGCGTGTATGATCCATATATGACGGCAAATCTCAACGTTTTTCCATCGGAAGAACTAGCTCCCGGAGAGACAGAAGAATTCTGGCTGGTAACGACGGTCAGTAAGATATGCTTTCGTGATAAAACATGGGAGAAGCTTTCCGATATGGAGTTTGAATACGTTTTGTCGATGTATCCGGATGCTGTTCGTATCCGTTTACCGAAGCCGCAGACAGAAAGTATGCAGATGGAAGGCGTGAAGCCGGAACAGGAGCAGAAAGGGGGCGCGGCATGAAACGGATCATGAGATTTGAATTTTACAGGGCATTTCGTTCAAGAGGGTTTTATATTGCCCTGTGTGCCGGAATCGGGATCGCGGTAGCGGATATCCTGCTGTTTTATCAGGCGTTCCGGCAGGAAATCAGTACAAAGGTTTTTCTGCAGGCATGGATCGGAACAGACTATCAGTTTGTGACGAACGGTCTTTTTTATATCCTGCTTCCTGTGATTGCGGCACTTCCTTATGCTGGTTCTTATTATGAAGAGCTGAAGAGCGGATATCTGAAAAATATCCTGCTTTCCACATCCAGACGGTCGTATTATACGGCAAAAGCAGTTGTTGTATTTACGATGGGGGCGATAACGGTCATGATCCCGCTGTTGATTGATATGATGGCGGTTATGACGATATATCCGCTTCGGGCGCCGGAACGGCTGGAATTCCTTACGGCAGGGATACTGGATGCCAATTTGTTTTCAGATCTTTTTGCAGAAAATGGAGCCTTGTATGCGCTTGCATATATCATATTTGATGGGGTGTATGCAGGGGTGCTTGCGTTGTTCGGCATCTGTGTGGCGGAGCATGTGGAGAGTCTGTTCAGTACGGTGGTACTGCCGTTTGTCGGATATATCATCTGGAGTACCGTGATGCTGGAAAATTATGATGGGAAATTCTCACTGGTGGAGATGCTGAACCCGCAGCAGAGGATTGTATCATCCAGCCTGCAGGCGGTTGTGATTTTTGCCGGGCTGGCAATCGTGGCGGTGACATGGATGATAAAAAAAGGAAGGAGAAAGAACGTCCTATGACAGAAATAGAATTAAAGCATATAGAAAAAACAATCCATAAAGTACCGATTCTTATAGATGTGAATCTGAAACTTAGCTCCGGATGTATCTATGGACTGAAAGGTAAAAACGGCTGTGGAAAGACGATGCTTATGCGGACGGTGTGTGGTCTTATGCTTCCTACGTCGGGAACGGTAAGTGTAAATGGAAAGGTATTGATGAAAGATATTGAGTTTCCGGAAAGTATTGGGGCACTGATCGAGAATCCGTCGTTCCTTCCACAGTACACAGGATACAAAAATCTGTGTATGCTGGCATCTCTGCGGAAGGGTGTCACAAAAGCAGATGCAGCATATGCGATGGAGCGGGTGGGACTGTCCGCGGAAGATAAACGTACATACCGGAAGTATTCGCTTGGCATGAAACAGAAGCTTGGAATCGCAAATGCGATTATGGGAGAACCGGACATCATCGTATTGGATGAGCCGATCAATGCACTGGATGAAGCGAGTGTGGAACAGGTAAAGCAGGTACTGGTGGAATTAAAGAAGAAAGATCATCTGATCCTGATAGCCTGTCATGATAAGGAGGAATTGGAATATCTGAGTGATGAGATCATTGAGATGAAAGAAGGGCGGATCGTGGAATGCAGAAGGCTTACGAAGCAGGAAAGTGGAGGAATGCAGGATGAAGACACTGAAAATGTTCTGGCGTGACATGCGGATCGGAACACTGCGGCATATGGGAAGATTTCTGGTTGTTCCGGTTGTTGTGTTCCTGATGAGTTCCGGTCTGGCAACCTATATCGCACAACTGTATGGGGATGGCGTCATCAATGGACATGGAACAGCCGTTGATTACTATATGTATATCATGCAGGGAATGTATATTTACAAATTCACACCGGAATCCGAATTCGTGATACCGATAAGCTGGTTTATGCTGCATATCGGCATGGCATATATCACGGCGTACTATCCGCACAAGGATTATAACGAATATGGAACAGCAGTGTTTCTGGCATCGGGGTCACGTCGAAAGTGGTGGGTGGCAAAGATGCTTTGGTGCATGGTAAGTGTGGCACTGTATTATCTGATCATTGCATTGTCGTGTGTGGCTGTTGCATACGCGCATGGCGCAGATATCCGCGCTGGATGGTCTGTCGATATTATGCAGGGAATGTTTGGAGATTCTGTGAAGTATGTAAGCGGGAAGGATGTGTGGCTGATTACGGTGATACTTCCGTTTGCAGTTTCGGTGATGTTGACGGAGTTACAGATGCTGTTGAGTTTTCTTCTGACACCGGTGGTTAGTTTTGCAGCAACATGTGGAATCTATATCATATCCGCATATTATACATGCTGGTGGCTGGCAGGAAACTATACAATGTGGATTAGAAGTTCGTATATAGACTATGGGGGAATACGCCCGGACAGTGGAATGATGCTGGCAGTATTCGGGATAGTCAGCGTGCTGATAACCGGCCTGCTGTATTTTCGAGAAAAAGATGTGCTGGGAACCCGGTCTCTGTAGAGAGACCGGGTTTGCTTAGTTGCTTATTTCCTGGAAGATGCCAAGCTGTGGCGAATATTCCGTAAAGGTGAAAAATGCAGCTGTCAAGAGAAGCAGGATGGCGGAAGAGAGTATGAGTTTTTCTGCCTTTCCGTTGCAGTAGACATCATTTTCCACGAAGAGGGCGAATGCAACACCTGCAAAATACAATGCAATATTGATCCAGTCGTAGTTTTTGCCAAGGATGCCGTTCAGTGTATAGAAGACTGCGACGATGAAGATCATGCCGGACAAGATTCCAAGGGTACGTGCCCAGAGGAAATTGGCTGGCATTTTTTCATGGAAGAAAAACAGTTCGATCAACGTGAGCAGAAGCATTGGGAAGAAGAGCAGCTTCAGATGCTCCCATGTGGATTCGTTGACTGCCGAGAACAGTCCGACGATGCGGTTGTCGTCCGACCATTCATAAGTAAAATGTAGCAGCACTCCGAGGATGGAGATGAAGAGAAAACGGATGGCGTTGGTTTTGAATTTCATGTTGGTTTGTCCTTTCTTGGGTTTAATCAGTTCATGCAATATGCATATAGTTTATGGATTTTTTGGAAATTTATACTATGTCCTGAGAAAGTATATGCGTGAGTTGGGGGGATTTTTCCCAAATAGAGAATTTACTCCAACGGGAAGGTTGAGAGAAGCAAGCGGGTTGGGGAGAAAATCAGAAAACAGAAAGATTCCCCCAACAGGAAGCTTGAGGGAAGCAAGCTGATTGGGGAGAAAATCAGGGAAACGGAAAAATCCTCCAACAGGAAGGTTGAGAGAAGCAAGTTGATTTGGGAAAAAATCGTGGAAACGAAAAAATTCCCCAACAGGAAGGTTGAGAGAAGCAAGTGGGTTGGGGAGAAAAGCTGAAAACAGAAAGATTCCCCCCAATTAGAGAGAAAAGATAGTTGAAACTGGAGAATTGCATATGTATAATAGGGTTGCTCAGCAAGAAACAGAGACAGACAAAAACAAAATATAATATTAGATTTCTGTCAGAAGATAGAATAAGAATAACAGGAGAAAAATCATGCGAATAGTAATACAGCGTGTCAATCACGCATCTGTAAAAGTAGATGGAGAGACAATCGGAAGCATCGGTAAGGGGTATTTGCTTCTGCTCGGTGTGGCAGAGGAAGATACGAAGGAGATGGTTGACCGCTATGTGAAGAAGCTTTCAACCCTGCGGATCTTTGCGGATGAAGAGGGCAAGACGAACCTGTCAATTACCGATGTAGGTGGGGAAGTGCTGGTCGTATCCCAGTTTACGTTATATGCGGATTGCAAGAAAGGAAACCGTCCAAGCTTTGTGAAGGCGGGGGCGCCGGATTTTGCAGAGGAAATGTATGAGTATTTCAAGGCGAAATGTGTGGAGACGTTCGGAAAGGTAGAATGTGGAAGCTTCGGCGCTGATATGAAAGTCGAGCTGGAGAACGATGGACCATTCACAATCTTGTGGGACAGCGATATTTGGTAATGCGAGGGGGCGATACCCGTGCGACATCTATATGGGCTTCGCCCATATTTAGTACCCGTGGAGGACAGGCAACAATGAAACAAGACAGCCAAATGTTTGGCACAGAGAAAATCAGTAAAATACTATGGAAGATGGCACCGCCTGTGATGCTGGCGCAGTTGATACAGGCACTTTATAACATTGTGGACAGCTTCTTTGTCGGACGGTATTCCGAGAGCGGATTGACCGCGCTGTCCATCATCTATCCAATCCAGCTTCTGATGATCGCATTTGCGGTGGGAACCGGTGTTGGTATCAATACGTGCATGGCACATTACTTGGGATTGTCCGAGGAGAAAAAGGCGGACGAGATCGGTGGAATCGGCACGCCGCTCACGTTATTTATGTGGGCAGTATTCGCAGTGTTCTGCTACTTCTTCATGCCCGCGTACGCGAAGATGTCGACGGATTCCGCAGAGGTAATCAAAGAGGTTGTGACGTATGGACGGATTGTATGCGTCTTTTCTTTTGGACTTTTTCTGGAGAGTATCTGGACGAAGATCCTGCAGGCAAACGGCGATATGAAGACACCAATGATCGCGCAGATCGCAGGTGCGGTTACAAATATTGTACTCGATCCACTCTTGATTTTTGGTATGTTCGGATTGCCGAAGATGGGAATTGCAGGTGCGGCAACAGCCACTGTCGTTGGACAGATTGTGGCGGCATTGATCGTCATGCGCAGAGGATTCCGGAAGTCACCGGCGTTATCTGTGTATCTGCCGGATATCGGGAAGATCTATAAGATGGGAATTCCGAATATCCTGATGCAGTCCGCGTACACATTCTATATATTTGGACTTAATATGGTACTTGCAACGTTCTCCGATCAGGCGGTGACGGTGCTCGGACTTTATTACAAGTGGCAGGCGTTTTTCTTCATCCCACTTGGGGCGATGCAGACCTGTATCGTACCGATTTTAAGCTACAACTATGCGACGATGAAGATCGACCGCTGCAAGAAAACATTATCGCTGGCACTTGTCTATGGAATGTCACTGATGATGCTTGGCGTGTTAAGCTTTGAACTGATACCGGGACAGATGCTGCATGTCTTTTCACATGATGCAGAGGTAATCCGTATCGGTAAGGTGGCGTTCCGTATTATTGCAGTGAGCTTTATTCCGCTTGTGACATCGCTGACATTTCCGGTGTTCTTTCAGGCGGTTGGAAAGGCGTTTACAAGTAGTATGCTTACGGTGATCAGAACGGTATTTTTATTTGTACCGCTTGGGTATGCATTTTCAAAAATCGGGCTAAACTTCTTTTGGTTGACATTTCCAGTTACGGAGATTATTACGACGATTGCCGGATTTTTGCTGTACCGCCGCTTCCTAAGATTCACCAAAAGTTCATAGAATTTGCGTTGTTTCAGAAAATCTCCTGTGCTATCATATGTAATAATTTGGAAGATATAGAACTAAGGCATAAGAAGAGTTGAAAATACGAAAAGTATATTGCAATCTGGTTCTGTATGTGTAATTCCTGCAACTATGTTTGGAATATGCATATGTTTGAGGCGTAGAAGTTCTTAATGTTCTGGAATAATAACAGCAATGTTTGAACACGATGTTCAAACAAGTCGCCACTGAGCCATGGATGGCGAATTGGCGGCGGTTGCGTACGATGATAGTATTTGTATAACAGAACATTTAGAACTCCTTGGCCTCAATACATCGCATATGCAAACATAGTTGCAGGAATATACTATACAGAATCAGATTGCAGGATATAAACTGGGTATTTTCAGAAAAAGGAGAAGATTATGGGACTTACGCAGCAACAAGTACAGGAGCGGATCGATCAGGGACTGACGAACGAAACCGACCTGTCTACCGATAAAACAACGAAGGAGATCATCATCTCCAACACATTCACATATTTTAACCTGATCTTTTTGATCATTACGGTCTTACTCTGTCTGGTCGGTTCCTTCCGGAACCTGACCTTCCTGCCGATCGTCATCGGCAATACACTGATTGGAATTATACAGGAGGTTCGCGCGAAGCGGACACTGGACAAGATGAATCTGCTGAATGCACCGCACGCGATCGTCGTGCGGGACGGTGTGAAGCAGAAGATTGACACCGAACAGCTCGTACAGGATGATGAGATCATCTTGGAGGCGGGCAACCAGATCTGCGCAGATGCAGTCGTTGTGGAAGGCAGCGTGCAGGTCAATGAATCACTGCTGACCGGAGAAGCGGATGAAGTGGAGAAGAATCCGGGCGACGAACTTTTCTCAGGAAGCTTTGTCGTATCGGGACAATGCCACGCGGAGCTGACGCATGTCGGAAATGAATCCTACATCGCGAAGCTCTCACAGGAGGCAAAGACAATGGGAAGTGGCGAGCAGTCTGAGATGATCCGCTCGATCAACCAGATTGTCAAATGGGTTGGTATCGTGATCATCCCGATCGGACTTTTGCTGTTTTACCAGAGCCATTTTATCAATCATGAGACAATCCGCCGGAGCGTGACAGCGACAGTAGCCGCGATCATCGGTATGATTCCGGAGGGCTTGTATCTGCTGACGACAGTCGCACTGGCACTCAGTACGATGAAGCTCGCCAAGCGAAAAGTGCTGCTGCACGACATGAAGAGTATCGAAGCACTCGCGCGTGTCGACGTGCTGTGCGTGGATAAGACCGGTACGATCACCGAACCGACGATGAACGTCAAGCAGATCATTTGCAGCAAGAATGGCAAGAATCTGCTGCACACCCCGGAAGAATTGCAGGAACTGCTTGTAGATTATACGCTTGCATCGAACGACAATAATGCGACGATGCAGGCACTCCGCACATTTGCAAAAAATGATGGTGCGACACCGCATCGGACAGTTGTAGAACGGTATCCGTTTTCTTCAACGACGAAATACGGTGCAATCGTATTTACCGAGGGAACATATATATTGGGTGCGCCGGAATTCGTCCTGCGCGATGCATATGCGACGGTGGAAGAGGAAATCACGACATTTACGAAGGAGGGCGATCGTGTCCTTCTGTTTGCAAAATATGATGGAACAGATCTGAAGCATGGACTTACAGAAGAAGTGATTCCGCTAGGATTTGTTGTGCTTGCAAACCCAATCCGGGAAAATGCAAAGCAGACGTTTGAATATTTCAATGACCAAGGTGTGGCAATCAAGGTTATCTCCGGTGATAATCCGGGAACGGTTTCTGAGGTTGCGCTGCAGGCAGGCATTGCAGGCGCAGAAAATTACGTGGATGCGACGACACTTGATACGGCTGCGAAGCTGCGGGATGCGGTCGAGCAATATACCGTCTTTGGGCGTGTGACGCCGAAGCAGAAACAGAAGCTTGTAAAGGCATTGCAGATAAAAGGACATACAGTTGCGATGACCGGTGATGGTGTCAATGATATCTTAGCGATGAAGGATGCAGACTGTAGTGTGGCGATGGCTTCCGGTAGTGAGGCAGCGGCACAGGCGGCACAGGTGGTATTGCTGGATTCGGATTTTGCACATATGCCGGATGTCGTGTATGAAGGACGGCGCGTGGTTAATAACGTACAGCGGTCGGCGAGCCTGTTCCTTGTTAAGAATATATTTTCTCTGCTGATGGCGGTATTCTCGATGGTACTGATGATCACGTATCCGCTTGAACCGGCACAGGTATCCTTGATCAGTATGTTCACAATCGGTGCACCGGGATTCCTGCTTGCGTTAGAGCCGAACAAGAACCGCATTGAAGGACGGTTTATCACGAATGTCCTGCTCAAAGCATTGCCGGGTGGACTGACCGATGTGATTGCAGTTGGCGCGCTTGTCATGCTGGGATCTGTATTCGGACTGCCGGATGCGAGTGTGGCGACGGCGGCAACGCTGGTTCTGTCTGTCGTTGGATTTATGATCTTGTTTAAGATCAGTGAGCCACTCAACAAGATGAAATATGGAGTGATCTTCCTGAATATATTCGGACTGATCTTCTCAGGAATCTTCCTGAAGAAGCTGTTCGCGTTAAGCGACATGTCGAAGCGGTGTATACTTCTTATGATCGTGTTTGGATTCGCGGCAGAATCCATCTTCCGGTATCTGACTCTGATTGCAGAGAAACTGCAGACACGGTACGAGAAAAAACAGCGGTATACCGGTTACAAAAGGAAGAGAAAACTACGCCGATAGTCAAAATTACA
>CAVKUW010000149.1:0-3245 GCA_963659815.1 Butyricicoccaceae bacterium | reverse complement strand
GAGTAACATGATACGCTTCAAAAAGAGTAAGAAGATTCTTGCTGCCATTTTGACAGCGGGTATGCTGCTTGCGGGAAATGGAGTCCCGATTCGCGCAGCAGAACCAGTCTCGGTGGCACAGGCAGAAGAGCAGTTGAATTATCTGGTCGTTGGAAGTTCGGTCGTATGTACCCCGGGAAGCCAGTTTGTTCTGGCAGATGTGGGAGACGGGACGGAGAAGCTTTCGGATGCGGTTTTGACTTACGTCAATGTGGAGACTGGTACTTCCTATGAAGTGACTGCGGATACCGTAGATGAGGGAAGTCTGCTGTTTAACATGGAGTTTGATGATACCCAGCCGAGCGGAGAATATGAAGTAACCACGATTGAGGTAGTTGCAGACGGAGAGAAACGAATCGTTCGCATGACGGATACCGGAATTGAAGCCAAATTTGGTATCAATACGGATGTTGATTCTGAGGCGGATGCCTATGTCGTGGATGAACAGGCAGAGCAGGATGCAGAGGAAGCCTGCGGCGAAGATGGAATTACCGTGCTGGATGCCGAAGGACAGGAGATGACTTTTGATTCTCTGACCGAAGCTTTACAGGAAGCCGATGACAGTGTCGCAGACAGCGGAATCGCAACACAGTCGACAGTCAATCCGAATCTGGTTGTTGTGCTTGATCCGGGACATGGCGGTTCGGACAGTGGAGCCTGTGGTTATGGATTGCGTGAGAAAGATCTGACGCTTAAGATTGCATATTACTGCAAGGAAAAGCTGGAGGAATACAGTCATGTGGAAGTTTACATGACACGAACAGCAGATACCGACAACAATCTTGCTAATCGTGTGGCATATGCAAAGACATTTAATCCAGATGTGTTTGTCAGTATCCATATCAATGCCGTTGGTGGACATGGTGCCGAGGTATATTATCCAAACGGCAATTACATACCGGGTATCGGAACGGAAGGAAAAGAGCTGGCGGAAGTGATCCAGCAGAAGCTGGTAGCACTTGGCCTTTATAACAGAGGAATCAAGATCCGGAATACCGAGGACGGCAGCCAGTATCCAGATGGTTCTCCATCCGATTACTTAGGCGTTATCAAGCGTTCGAAGGAAGCGGGATTCCCGGCAGTCTTGATCGAGCATGCATTTATCGATAATTCTGGCGATGTATATAACTTCCTTGCAAGAGAAGATAAAGTAAAGCAGATGGGATACGCAGATGCAACCGCCATTGCAGAATATTATGGATTGTCCAAGAACGGAAATTACGGTTCTAAGGCGACAATCGCGGATACAATCCGTACAGCGTATGAAGGTGGTTCGTCTGAAGCATTGACACCAATCATGACGACTCCGACGACATCGGTTGATCGTATGGTATCGTATTATAAGTCCAATGCAACGTTCCCGACTTACTATCAGGAGCATGATACAGAGATCAAAGCATCGTCCAACCCATTGCAGATATTCTGCCAGATCTTTTATGACGAGGCAGTTGCAGAGGGTGTAGATCCGGGAGTTGTATTTGCACAGGCAATGAAAGAAACCGGATTCCTGCGATTCGGCGGCGATGTAAAGATTGAGCAGTATAATTTCTGTGGACTGGGCGCAACCGGAGGCGGCGCTGCTGGACAGGCATTTGGTTCGGTACGTCTGGGAGTACGTGCACAGGTACAGCATCTGAAGGCATACGCTTCACAGGAAGATCTGAAAAATGCAGTGGTTGATCCGAGATTCCAGTATGTGACAAGAGGCTGTGCAACTTTTGTAGAGTACTTGGGTATTCAGGAAAACCCTTGGGGAAAGGGCTGGGCAACTGCAGCAAATTATGGATATAGTATTGTAAATGATTATATGTACAAATTCTGTACGGTGAAAAAGACATCCAGTACAGCAAATTCGTTCCTGAATGTAGCGTATAGCACACATGTACAGAGTTATGGCTGGCAGGCAGATAAATTTAACGGTATGACAAGCGGAACGACCGGACTTGGCAAGCGCTTGGAAGCAATTAAGATCAAGGTCAGTGGCGCGTATGATTTGGGTGTTACATATCAGACACATGTACAGACCTTAGGCTGGGGTAATTGGGTCGATGATGGAGCTTTAAGCGGAACAACTGGACAGGCCAAACGTCTGGAAGCAATCCGTATCAAATTAACAGGCAACGACGCAGACAAATTCGATGTGTATTATCGTGTACATGCACAGACCTTTGGCTGGCTTGGCTGGGCAAAGAATGGTGAGACGGCTGGTACGTCAGGATTTGCAAAGCGTCTGGAAGCAATCCAGATTTACGTAGTACCGAAGGGGATGACGCCATCTTCGGGAACCAGCGCTGTTTCTTATGTACAGTACGGAAAGGCTGCATCGAAGAGTGATCAGCCGGGATTGATCAATTATGCAACACATGTACAGACCTATGGCAACCAGCAGTTTGTATCAGATGGTTCTTTCTCTGGTACATTTGGCGAGGCAAAGCGTCTGGAGGCAATCCGGATTCAGGTCAACAATGAAGCGCTTGGTGTAGATGGTGGTGTGACTTATCATACGCATGTGCAGAAATTGGGATGGCAGCCTTGGGTTAGCGATGGCGTAGTCAGCGGAACGACTGGACAGGCGAAGCGTCTGGAGGCAATCGAGATCAAACTGACTGGTGAGCTTGCTGAGAAATATGATGTATACTACCGTGTACACGCACAGACTTTCGGCTGGTTGAACTGGGCGAAGAATGGGCAGACAGCCGGAACAGTTGGATATGCAAAGCGTCTGGAAGGAATTCAGATCGTGCTCGTACCAAAGGGAGGCAAAGCACCGAGTGCAACGCCTTTGAACGATGGAAGAGCAAGCATTATCAAATAATATAAGAATTCAAAAAAGAGTCCTGCGGATTTGCAGGACTCTTTTTGTATGTAAATATATCAATGTATGATTTGTATGAATTCAATTACATGGCAGCTACTCTGGCATCAATATAACGGATCAGTTCTTCCGCAGAAGCTTTCAGACCAAGACGGCTTGTGTTAATGCAGATATCGTAGTATCGGGAATCACCCCATTTGCCAGAAGAGAAGGAATTGTGATACTGCTTCCGGCTTTTATCGTGGCGTTTCATCTTTGTGAGCGCCTCGTCTGCGGATACATGCTTGACTTCCATGATCCGCTTCTGTTTCACATCGGTGTCGCCGACAAGGAAGATGGAGATCAGTCCGTCGTTATCCTGTAAGATATCCTCTGCACAACGACCGAGTAC
>CAVKUW010000148.1:0-24868 GCA_963659815.1 Butyricicoccaceae bacterium | reverse complement strand
TGTTTTACTGCTAAGTTAATGACATTGCGTTAGAGCGCGCCCATGGCGCGCAAACTCAAAAAGCATGATAGTATTTCTACTATCATGCCCTGCTTTGTATGAGTAACTACATATTTTCCCACTTTTTGATCATAACTGAATGTCCTTCATTTGCCTCATTTTCGTCGGCATAAGCACAACTATCCAAGCCTTCCCAATCTGTTATTTCTCCATTTTCATCGCTCTTAAACACCATCGTTTCCCATCCACGGTCCATAGTGTAGCTAGTGTCAACATACACGTAACCTTTTGTTTTCGTTTGTACTATTGTTGTTTCATCCATCGCTTGTCCTCCTTTCTCTTTCTAATATTGTGAAATGCAATATCCTATCTCATTACTATATATCATTCAGCAGCTATCATCTACTTATCTATCCTACGCTTTAGAACTTCACAATTAGCACCACCGACACAACAATCATCCCCAGCATACACACATACGCGGTCACATCGCGTTTCTCATACACAAGTGGATGCAGCTTTGTCCGTCCTTTGCCACCCTTATAACAGCGGCTGTCCATTGCATCGCCCAGATGTCCGGCACGCGAGATTGCATTCTGAAAAAGCGGCAAGATCACTGTCCGAAGCTTCTTTAAGCGCACGACCGGATTTCCCTTCTTGAAGTCCGCGCCACGCGCCATCTGCGCCTTCATGATCCGGTCTAACTCTCCAAATAAGATCGGTACAAACCGGAGTGCGATCGTGATTCCCATTGCCACGCCACCACTTAGATGCATGCATTTCTCCATGCCGTCCGTCAGTCTCGTCGGTGTCGTCGTATACATCAACAGACTTGACATCAGAATCAACAGCAACATACGCCAGAACACGAATCCCGCTTTGATCAGTCCCTCCTTCGTAATCGTGAGCACACCAAGCTTTACCAACGTCGTTCCATGCACGGTAAATGCATTGAGCACACTACAAATCAGAATGAAAATAAACACACCCTTTGTCCCACGTATCATCTTGCGCATCGGCACCCGGCTACATGCCCACACACCGGCAAATACCGCGGTAAGAAGCAAAAATAGTGGCAGATTCCGATCCAACAACAGCAGGATAATATATACAATTGTAAATCGAATTTTGACACGGGAATCTAACCGGTGGATCATCGAATCCACGCTATGGTACTGCCCCCATGTGATATCCTTCATCATATTACTTTCCTCATCAACCTATACCTGTCATGACACATTTGCAGCATCGCAAGTACAACATTAACTTGTCATGCTTTCTGTCCTCATCTTCCAACCGCATCCACGATTGCCTGCACCGTCTCCGCAAGCTGTGTATGCTTACACGATACCGGAAGTCCCATGATGCGCAGGCGGATCAACAACTGCATGCAGACTGGAAGCTCGCAGACCGCTTCTGAGAGTATTTCTCCGGGGAACCGTCCAGAATCTGTGTCGCCCGTCTGTTTCCTGTTCATCTCTAAACCCATATCGCGCATCACATGTTCCATTTCATTCAGCCACAACCGGTAAAATACATCCGAAGGTGTCCCTTGCTTCACGATTTTTCCATCCCTCAGATACAATACCCGCTCTGCGTCCTCCACGACTGCATCCGCATCGTGACTGACTACAACGACTGTAATTCCCGCATCCCGATGTAACGCACGCAGAATCTCCAGCATTTTTTTCTTTCCAACCGGATCAAGCCCTGCCAACGGTTCATCTAAGATCAGATAATCCGGCTGCATTGCGATCACGCCCGCCAAAGCAACACGCCGTTTCTGCCCGCCCGACAACTTATCCATCGGCAGATCATAGACATCCTGCGGCAACCCGACAAACTGAATCGCCTCATACGCACGTTTCTCCGCTTCAACCTCACTGATGCCGACATTCCGTGGACCAAAAACTACATCCTCATAAACATTTTTTGCAAACAACTGCTGCTCTGGATACTGGAAGATGAACCCGATTTTCTTACGCAATGCTGCAATATCCGCAGAAGTATCCGTCACTTCCATTCCATCCACATAAATGCTTCCATCCGTCGGGGAAATGAGCGCCGGAATCATCTGCAAAAGTGTCGATTTCCCAGCCCCCGAAGGTCCAATGATTGCCGTATAGCCGCCCTTCTCGATAGAACAACATACATCATTCAGAATCGTTTTCTTTCCATATAATAAGTTCACATGTTGAAATACAATCGCCTGCGACAACACTTTCGCTTTCTTATCCACGGATGCAGGCTCCATTGTCTTTTCCTTCAGAAATGCATACGGATGTTCCTTGTATATGCGTTCCGCAATCGCTTCCACGGAAAATAAATCCTTCGTCCGCACGCACCCACGCTCCGCAAGAGCATGCGCAAGCAGCACAGTCATCGGCAGCTCCAATCCAAACTCACGCAGCTTCTCCGGTTGCACGAAAAGCGCTTCCCGGCTGCCCTTCATAGCAAGTCTGCCCTGATGCATCACATAGATCCGGTCTGCGAGCAGAAGCTCTTCCATCAGATGTGTAATCAGAATGATCGTAATCCCCTGCTTCTGCAACACTTTCATCAATTGCAGCACATCGCGTCGGGATCTCGGGTCCAGCATGCTGGTCGCTTCATCCAGCACGATACAACGCGGCTTCATCGCAAGCACACCCGCAATCGCCACCTTCTGCTTTCCTCCACCGGACAATTCTTCAATCCGCATCGATGCCGACAATCCTACCTGTGCAAGTGCATCCTCTACCCGCTTCACCAGTTCCTTGTGTGGCACACCGATATTCTCCGCGCCAAAGGCAACATCCTCTTCCACAACACTGCCGATCAACTGATCGTCGGGGTTCTGGAACACCATGCCTACCAGCTTCCGGATTGGAATGATATTCTCTTCCCGCATCGCATCAATTCCGCCAATCAGAACCGACCCTTCAATCGGCAGCAACAGACGGTTCAGAATCCTGGCGAACGTACTTTTCCCGCTTCCGTTCACACCTGCCACAACGATAAACTCACCCTTGTCCGCATCAAAATTGATCCCGCGAATGGCATTTACCATCTCCGTCAGATTGCCATCATCATCCCGTTCAAAATATTCAAATGTCAGATCTCTGATTTTTATCATGTTATCTCTGACTCCTGACTAACTTTTCTTCTCGGCTGTCTGCCGCATAGCATATCCATTACTATACCATTTTTTCTATACCTGTCGCAATTTTTTCTGAAAAAAAATATTTTTTTTCGTCTCAGCTATGTTATAATTTGCATGATTTGACATTTATTTTACACACATTAGGAGGGTACATATGGATTTTACAATTTTTCAAACATCAATACGCGGATTACCGCTTGGGGCGGTATAAAGCAGACCGCATTTAACAAAAAGAAATTCGCTGCTGCAGAAGCATCCTGGAATCTGCTTTCTCCACAGGAGATTACCATGCTCGATCAACAGATTCCGTATGGTATCGAAGCATTCTCCTTCGTTGCAACACCAACAGCAATTCTCGTCTATGAAATGAAAACTGTCCGCGTGATTCCGGTACGCGATATCATGTGGATTTACGGAAATGTCCTGAAGCAGACGATGAACTTCATTCCGACAAGCAAAACACACACCTTGTATCTGCTTGCCAGAGATGGCGGAACCTATTCACTCGGTCAGATTACAACCGGCGGTTTCTCCAAGAAGGCACCACTTGACGAGGCAATCGCACAGTTACAGAATCTGTTATTTCCATATCGAAAGGGTATCGTCTATGGTTACACCGATGAAATCAGTAATTATTTTCATGGGAATTTTGCAGGAGCTGTTCAGATGGTTGACGCGAAATCTATGGAACCATAATTATGATTTGCAGCCAGAAATAATATTGTATTCCAAACTATAAAGTGACAGAAAAAGGGCGTGTGAAAAAACGAAAAATTTTTCATGCGTCCTTTTCTTATGGATACAATAGTAATTATCTTTCACAAAAAAGCGTATAATACCAGAAAGAAAGACCTTGAGTTCATTATAAACTCCTAGTCTTTCTTTTTTTCGGGACTATTCTTTTTTCACAGCCCCCTTTTGCTTTTATACATTTATACGGTTATCACTTCTATTACCAGATGTTTCTCTACTGAATCTTCGGCGCACCAGCAAATGTTTTCTCGTCCTGCAGGTATGTATAGCCATCACCAGCAACGTATTGAATCAGGCAGCCAGAATTATAATACTGTGCAAACAGCACCTTTCCTTCTCCGCCATACACGACAATCACGCCCGGACAACCAAACTGTCCATAGAACGAATCACAATTCATTCCAAGCGGCTCATCCTCGTCGCCCGTAAAATTCAGGAAACGATAGTCGCTTCCATCCTCCGCATTCAGTTCTTCCAACACCTTCTGTGCAAAATAATACTCCAGCGCATTTGCATCGGTAACGCCATTTGCACTTTTATTCTGTGCCCGGCTGATCATGTAATTGGTAAGCACACCACATCGCTGCGCACTTCCCTCATCATCCGTATAGGTCTTATCCAGATTCATCTCATGATCTTCCGCATAACTGGAAACCATGCCTGTCTCAACCGCCGAGACAATCGTGCGAAGCTCCTCCGTCGCATTTGACGCTCTGGCTTTCCTAATATACCGAACGACTGTCAATCCAATCGCTCCGGCAAGCACTACCATAATTGCGATTGCAATAATCAGCTCTACCAGTGTAAAGCCTGCATTGTCCGAACTATTTCTCCGTTTTTTCATACCCCTACCCCGCATATGTCAAACTTTTCATAACTAAAGTTATCATATCATTATATGCACGGCAAGGCAAACGTATTTCTGTAAAATACGTGACGAAAAATTACAATTCTCCACCTACCACAATTCCTTTGGCGTCTGTTCCATGTCCGATCTGCTTCGTGACTGCAATTGGCATCGTTTTTCTCACATACTTCTTCACAAGCTGCACAATATCCGGTGTACACTGCTTTGCTTCCATCTCCGTAAATGTTCCAAACAGGATGCCCGCGATCTGCTCAAATGCACCGATCTGCTGCAACTGGCTCAGATAGGTTTCCATGCGCGCTACCGCCCCGGAACGGCTCTCCAAAAGCAGAATCTTTCCTTGCAGATCTGGCATATATGCCGTCCCAGACAGCTTTAAGAAACAACGGATATTTCCTCCCACAACAATGCCATGCATCTCTGTTCCCTGTACATAATGATAATCAATCCGATACAACGCATCGCCACCATCACACAGGACATTCTGCACATCCACCATCTGCTGTTTGCGCTCCTTGTAGAGCACATTTCTTATCTGATACAACACACCCGTCTGCCCGGTCTTCGCGTAGATTGCATTTAATACTGTCGTCAGGTCACTGTATCCCCAGAACTGCTTATCCATCTTTGCAATCACACCATAATCAAGATACGGCAGGATTCCATTCGCGATATTCCCACCGGATATATCGCAAATTACGTCAATCGTATCATCCTTATAAAAATTCATCACTGCCTTCGCACGTTCCTCTGCAGTTCCACTTGCCACACCATCACGCGCATACAAAAAGGGACTAAGCACACTCTCTATCCCCATCTCCGCCAATGTCCGCTGTAATTCCTCAACCTCACTTTCGTATGCCCGCTTGAATCCATCTGAACAGCATACGATTCCGATTTTCACAGGTGTTTTCATCCTTGCTTGCTCTCCTTGTATGTCCATAGACTCTATATTTTCAAACCATTTTCCCACCTATTCTCCTCCAATTATGTTTATCAAACGATCTATCACATATACAAAGTTTTTCTTTATAATAATTAAATTCATCAACAGGAATTACAGTGGCAGATATCAATATATCTTCTATACTAAGCTTATTCGTCACTCTCCAAACATCTTGTAATTTCTTCTGTAATTCTATACGTTCACCTTTTACAATAGCGGCTATATCTAAATCTGAATCATCTTGTTGCTCATTTCGAGCATAGGAACCATATAAAATAACAAAAACCAAAGCACTACCATAAACTTTACGATACTGCTCAGCAACCTTTTTACATACTGATGACACTTTTGTTGCGTTCATAGATATACCTCCCCACATGATTTTATTTATATTTATTATAACAACTTCCATACAAAAATCCACTTATTATCCTCTTACCACTTGATATTTGTTAAATATTGAAATATCGTTTTTTAAAAGTAAGCCAAAATTACAAAAATTACTTCTTTTTTTATAAAAAAATAAACGGGCTGCCTTTCGACAACCCGTCTGGTTTTATATAGATTAAACTAACTCAAGAATAACCTTCATAGCACCGTCACCACGACGCTCGCCAATCTTAACGATACGTGTGTAACCACCCTTGCGGCTAGCATACTTTGCAGCATACTCATCGAAGAGCTTCGCTGTAAGGTCTACCTTCTTTGTAGCAGCTTTCTTTCCTGCAGCATCTGTAGGAACCTCAACTACCGGGTAGAGAACCTTAAGCATCTGACGTCTAGCGTGCAGTCTGGAAGGCTGATCCTTCTTAACTGTCTTCTCAACTTCGTCGTACTGTGTAACCTTCTTACCATCTACAACTGCCTTGATACGCTTGCCATCTTTGTCCTTCTTAGCAACCTTAGCAGTTACCTTGATCTCGTCAAAGTTATCCTTTTCCTTAACAGCAAGTGTGATAAGGTGCTCAGCGATCTTACGAACTTCCTTCGCTCTAGCCTCTGTTGTCTCAATCTTTCCATGATAGAGAAGCTGTGTTACCTGATTACGAAGTAATGCGATTCTCTGATCAGACTTTTTACCAAGTTTTCTATACATTGCCATTTTAATTTTCCTCCTTACCCTTTCGGGTCTTCACCATGCTTACTAATCCTTCAGCTTTGGTGGACATTATTCATCACCAGTACGAAGCGACAAACCAAGTTCTTTTAATTTAGCATAAACTTCATCGAGAGACTTACGACCAAGGTTACGAACCTTCATCATATCGTCCGGAGTCTTATTTGTCAATTCTTCAACTGTATTAATACCTGCTCTCTTCAAGCAGTTATAAGAACGAACGGAAAGCTCCAGTTCGTCGATACTCATCTCAAGTACCTTTTCCTTCTGATCGTCTTCCTTCTCTACCATAACGTCAACAGACTTAGCATTCTCTGAAAGATCGATGAAGAGATTCAAATGCTCACTGAGCACCTTTGCAGCAAGGCTGACAGCCTCATCTGGTGCCACAGTACCATTTGTAAATACATCAAGTGTAAGCTTGTCATAATCTGTAACCTGTCCGACACGTGTGTTCTGAACTGTCAGATTTACACGCTCTACAGGTGTATAGATAGAATCAACAGCGATTGCATCAATAGATGAATCAAGACCTTTGTTCTTGTCAGATCCAACGTAACCTCTGCCGTTTGTGATCAGAAGCTCCATCTCCAACTTTGCTTCCGGACCGCTCAAATTTGCGATTACCAAATCCGGATTCAAAATCTCAAGATCTGCATCTACCTGAATATCACCAGCCGTCACAACCTTATCACCTGAAGCATCAATATATGCAACCTTAGGCTCATTTGTTGTAGAATTGTTCTTGATGCAGAGATCCTTGATATTCATCACGATCTCTGTCACATCTTCCTTTACTCCTGGAAGAGATGAGAACTCATGCAGAACGCCCTTAATCTTAACCTGACTAACTGCAGTTCCCGGAAGAGATGATAACATAATTCTACGAAGTGAATTACCAAGTGTAATACCATAGCCTCTTTCCAATGGCTCTACTACAAACTTACCATATTTGTTATCGTCTGAAATCTCTGCGATTTCAATTCTAGGTTTTTCAAATTCAAACACTACTGACCCTCCTTCTGGATAACTGGTGTTACTTAGCTACAAACCCTTTACTTACGCGAATTACTTAGAGTACAACTCGACAATAAGTGTATCGTTTACAGGTACGTCAATCTGCTCTCTGAGTGGAAGCTCCTTAACAGTTCCTGTCAATGTCTCAACGTCTGACTCCATCCAAGCTGGAGTAACAACGCCTGCGTTTGCCTCTACGATATTCTTAAATCCCTGAAGAGACTTGCTCTTCTCTTTGATTTCAATCTTATCACCAGCACTGATTCTGTATGAAGGAATATTTACGCACTTGCCATTAACCAATACATGCTTGTGATCAACGATCTGTCTAGCCTCACGTCTTGTTCTTGCAAATCCCATACGGAAAACTACGTTATCCAGTCTGGACTCAAGAAGGATCATAAGGTTTGGTCCTGTAAGACCTGGCATACGCTCTGCCTTTACATATAAGTTACGGAAAGGCTTCTCAAGCATACCATAAATAAACTTAGCCTTCTGCTTCTCACGAAGCTGTAAACCGTACTCACTTACTTTTCTGTTTGCTCTAGTCAATTTTCTTCTTGACTTCTTATTTACACCGAGAACTACTGGATCCATATCTAAGGATCTACATCTCTTGAGAATAGGTGTTCTATCTACTGCCATTATCATGTACCTCCTTATTATTAGACTCTTCTTCTCTTTGGTGGACGACATCCGTTATGTGGAACTGGAGTTACGTCTCTGATACTTAATACTTCCAAACCGCAGGCTGCGAGTGCACGGATAGCTGCCTCTCTACCTGAACCTGGTCCCTTAACCATAACATCTACTGACTTCAATCCATAAGGAAGAGCTGCCTTTGTAGCTGTCTCTGCTGCCATCTGTGCAGCATATGGTGTAGACTTTCTGGAACCTCTGAATCCAAGTCCACCTGCACTTGCCCAAGATAAAGCATTACCTTCGGCATCTGTCAATGTAACGATTGTATTGTTAAAAGATGACTGAATATGAGCCTGTCCACGATCAACATTCTTTCTAACACGCTTCTTAGCCACTTTCTTAGTAGTAACTTTCTTAGCCATTAACCTGAACCTCCATTACTTCTTCTTATTTGCTACTGTCTTCTTAGGACCCTTACGAGTTCTTGCATTTGTCTTTGTCTTCTGTCCACGAACAGGTAATCCTCTTCTATGACGGATACCACGGTAGCAACCGATTTCCTGTAAACGCTTAATGTTAAGAGCTACTTCTCTACGCAGATCACCTTCTACGACCTGAGTTTCGTTGATAACTTCGCTGAGTCTCTTAACCTCATCGTCAGTCAGATCACGAACTCTAGTGTCCGGATTTACGTTTGCTTCTTTCAGAATTCTTGTAGCTGATGTTCTTCCTATACCATAGATATAGGTAAGTCCGATTTCGATTCGCTTTTCTCTTGGTAAATCAACACCTGAAATACGAGCCATTCTTGTTATACCTCCGTAAAATAACTTAATGAAACAATTTTTGACACATGCTATGTGTCCAGCCGCTTTTATCAACTCCAGCCAAGAGCTGATGTCCGTTGTCGTCCACCCGAATACCGGCGTGGCGTCAATCGAAGTTGGTATGTAATGTGGAATACCATTACACGCACAAATACAAGGCATAGTTATAGATGGGCTATCATCCTACATACCTTGTTCCAACTGTCCTGTCAGATTGTAAGACCTAATGTCTAACAATGACCCATGTTCTATCATAAATGGCATTTATGACATACGCGAACATGAATTAACCCTGACGCTGTTTGTGCTTTGGATTTTCGCAGATTATACGAATACTGCCTTTTCTTTTAATGACTTTGCACTTATCGCAAATTGGTTTAACTGATGCTCTAACCTTCATTAAAATACTCTCCTTTCCAAAAAGTCCGCTACGAAAAACTATGATACCATTTTCCATAGCGAAATGCAAGTGAAAATGTAAATTTATTTTGCTCTCCAGGTGATTCTTCCTTTTGTAAGGTCATATGGAGATAAAACCACTGTTACTTTGTCGCCCGGAAGGATTTTAATGTAATTCATTCTGAGCTTTCCACTGATATGGGCAAGTACCTTCAACCCATTCTCTAATTCTACCTGAAACATTGCATTTGGAAGCTTCTCCAATACGGTTCCTTCCATTTCGATTTCGTCTGCCTTTGGCATATCATATCCTCCTTAATTTATTGATCTATATTATAATTCCAATCCCTCTGCACGTGATAAGATCTCTGGATCTCCCTCAGTTATCAGTACTGTATTTTCATAATGTGCGGAACGTGAGCCATCCATCGTAACGACTGTCCAGTCATCATTCATCCAGCCAACCTGATAGCTTCCGATGTTGATCATCGGCTCAATCGCTATAACCATCCCCGGTTTTAACTTCGGTCCCTTAAAAAGCTTTGGGTAGTTCGGCACATTTGGTTCCTCATGGAGATGTGCACCGACGCCGTGTCCAACCAGATCGCGGACGGCGGAATATCCTCTCTTCGTAACATACCCAAAAACCGCTTTGGATATATCATTTATATGATTGCCCGCCCGGCACTGTGCAAACCCTTCAAAAAAGCTTTGCTTTGTTACCTCGATCAATTGCTCCGATTCGGAATCGATCGTTCCGACACCGTACGTTCTTGCAGCATCCGAGTGATATCCTTTGTATATAACTCCGGCATCGAGGCTTACGATATCGCCTTCCTGCAAAATCCGTTCCTTGGACGGTATGCCGTGTACAACCTCATCATTGACTGAGACACAGATGGAAGCCGGATATCCCTGATAGTTCAGGAACGACGGTTCGCATCCACAGCTTCGGATAAAATCCTTACCGCACTTGTCAATCTCATATGTGGATATGCCCGGTTTTATAATTTTCTTCAATTCCTCATGCGTTTTGGCGAGAATTTCTCCCGCCTTACGCATAAGCTCTATCTCATGTTCTGTTTTGATTATGATCGCCATTTTGAACTCCGATACAGATATTAACCTAAAATAGCTACAATCGCATCAAATACGTCCTTCATATCCTTTGTTCCGTCTACCTCAGCGATGACACCCTTCTTTGTATAGAAGTCGATCAGTGGCTGTGTCTGCTCATGGTAAACCTTCAAACGGTTCAGGACGGTCTCCGGCTTGTCATCATCACGCAGGATCAGGTCAGCGCCACAAGTGTCGCACTTGCCCTCTACCTTTGTTGGATTGTATACGATATGATATGTTGCACCACATCCTACACATGCACGTCTGCCGGACATTCTATTTACAATGTTCTCATCTGGGACTTCCACGTTGACTGCATAGTCGATCTTCTCGCCATTTGCAGCAAGAGCAGCGTCAAGTGCCTCTGCCTGTGGAATGGTTCTTGGGAATCCGTCAAGAATGTAACCGTTCTTGCAGTCATCTGCCTTAAAACGATCCATGATCAGGTCTACAACCAGCTCATCTGGAACAAGCAGTCCCTTGTCCATATATTCCTTTGCCTTTGCGCCAAGCTCTGTACCGTTCTTGATATTTGCACGGAAGATATCTCCAGTCGAAATGTGTGGAATTCCGTACTTCTCAGCTAACATCTTTGCCTGTGTTCCCTTACCTGCACCAGGTGCGCCTAACATAATAATCTTCAAATTATTGTCCCTCCATACTTTTCTTTTCTATGCTTTTTGTTTCCACAAAATTTATTTCCCTATAACTAGGAATAGGAATGTACCCATAGGATACACTCCTGCTTCCTTTTATTGACATTAATCATTCAAGAATCCTGAATAATTTCGTACAATCATCTTAGACTCGATCTGATCAATCGTCTCAAGAACTACACCTACGATAATGATGAGTGAGGTTCCGCCGAACGATACGTCCGCACCAAACATTCCGTTGAAGAAGATTGGAATGATCGCAACGATCAACAAACCAACTGCACCGATAAATACGATGTAATTCAGTATTTTATTTAAGTAATCCTGTGTCGGCTTACCAGGACGGATACCTGGGATAAATCCGCCGCTCTTCTTTAAGTTGTTCGCTACTTCCATCGGGTTAAATGTTACCGATGTATAGAAATATGCGAAGAATACAACCAACAGGATGTATATAATCAGACCTACACTTGCCCACGGATATGCAGGGTTAAACCAGTAATTTGAGTTCATACCTCTTAAAATCTTTGACCATACACCGCTGGTGTTGATGTTGAACAAGTTCACAACAACCATTGGTACGGAAAGAATTGAAGATGCAAAGATAACCGGGATAACGCTTGATGTGTTGACCTTCAGAGGAATATGACTCTGCTGTCCGCCCATCATTCTTCTTCCCTGTACCTTCTGTGCATGCTGTACCGGAATCTTTCTGACTCCGCCCTGTAACAAAACAACCAAAATTGTTGTTACAAGTATAACCGCCAGAATAATCGCACCTGCGATTACCTGATCTACAATATCCTGACCCTTCATGAACTTTGTATATAAGTCTGAAAAATCACTCGGCATTCTGGATACGATGTTTATCAACAGGATAATGGAAATACCGTTGCCAACACCTTTTTCCGTCACGCGCTCACCAAGCCACATAACAAAGGCACTACCTGTTGTCAATGTAATGATAACAAGCAGATATCCAAGTGGTCCGGTTACTGTCATATAATGTCCACGGTCGAAACCGATGACAAGTCCGAGACTCTCGATTACTGCTAAAAAGATTGTTACATATCTTGTGATAGCTGTAATCTTCTTTCTTCCGTCCTCACCATCCTTCTGCATCTCCTCCAATGCCGGAATCGCAATAGTAAGAAGCTGGATGATAATGGAAGAAGTGATATATGGTGTTACATTCAATGCAAAAATAGACATCTGTGTGAAGGAACCACCGGTAAACGAGCTCAGGAAGCTGTTTGCATCACCGAGCGCGCTCTCCAAATATTCCTTGATTGCGACTGTATTCAGTCCCGGTACCGGGATCAATGAACCAAAACGGATGACTATCAGGACAAAGAATGTAAAGAGCAATCCCATACGGATCTCTTTAACCTTAAAAGCGTCACGTAAGGTTTTGAACATACTAAATCACCTCTGCTTTTCCACCAAGAGCTTCGATCTTCTCTGCAGCGGCCTTACTGAATGCGTTTGCCTTAACAGTAAGCTTTTTAGTCAACTCTCCATTTCCTAAAATCTTAACACCATCTCTAGGGTTCTTTACAACACCTGCCTCGATCAATGTAGCAACAGATACTTCTGCGCCATCCTCAAATCTCTCGAGAACTGAAAGGTTGATTGCAACGATCTCCTTATGATTTCTGCTTGTGAATCCTCTCTTAGGGATTCTTCTGTAAAGTGGCATCTGTCCACCTTCGAAGCCTGGTCTTGGAGCTCCAGAACGAGCCTTCTGACCCTTGTGGCCCTTACCGGCAGTCTTACCATTTCCTGAACCATGTCCACGGCCTCTTCTGAAGCTATCGCTTGATACAGCGCCTTCAGCTGGCTTTAAACTTGATAAATTCATGACTGTTCCTCCTTCTAACAAAATTAAGCTTCTTCTACTTTCACTAAGTGACGAACCTGCTGTACCATTCCCATTGTAGCATCATTGTTTGGAAGTTCAACAGTCTTATGCATCTTTGTAAGACCAAGTGCTTTCACAGTTGCTCTATGCTTAGGAATTGCACCGATTGGTGACTTTACTAATGTTACTTTTACCTTATCTGCCATCTCAAATTACCTCCTTAGTTAAGAATCTCGTCTAAAGACTTACCACGGAGTTTTGCAATCTCTTCAGGGGACTTAATTGCCTTAAGACCCTCGATTGTAGCAAGAACAACATTCTGCTTGTTGTTAGAGCCGAGAGACTTTGTACGGATATTCTTGTAACCAGCAAGCTCCAGCACCTTACGTGCAGGACCACCGGCGATGATACCAGTACCTTCTGGTGAAGACTTCAGCAGTACGCTTGCGCTGCCGAACTTACCTGTATAATCATATGGAATACTTCCATTCTCATTGATATCAACTTTTACAAGTTTCTTGATTGCATCCTCTTTTGCCTTGCGGATTGCCTCAGGGACCTCAGCTGCCTTACCTAAGCCGGCACCTACGTGTCCGTTCTTATCTCCGACAACTACAAGAGCAGCAAATCTCATGTTACGTCCACCTTTTACAACCTTGGTGACACGCTTAATGTTTACTACGCTATCTTCCAATTCTAAATTAGAAGCATCGATAATTTCACGTTTCATGTGTTGTTCTCCTCCCTATTAGAATTCAAGACCAGCTTCTCTAGCAGCATCTGCTAAAGCCTGAATCTTACCCTGATATATAAAACCGCCTCTGTCAAAGACTACTTCCTTGATGCCTGCGTCAAGTGCCTTCTGTGCAATTACCTTGCCAAGATAAGCTGCTGCTGCTACATCATTTGTCTTCTCTAACTGATCCTTTACGTCCTTCTGAACTGTTGAAGCTGACACTAAAGTGTTACCAACTGTATCGTCAATAATCTGAGCGTACATATGATTATTACTTCTGAATACAGCAAGTCTTGGTCTTTCAGCAGTGCCGCTAAAACGGTTACGAACTCTTAAATGCTTCTTAATACGAATAGCACTTCTTGATTCCTTTTTAATCATATCTTTTCACTCCCTTATTATTTCTTACCAGTCTTACCAACTTTACGTCTGATAACTTCATCAACGTACTTGATACCCTTGCCCTTATATGGTTCTGGGGCTCTCTTCTCACGGATTTCGGCAGCATACTGGCCAACCTTTTCCTTGTCGATACCGCTAACAGTGATCTTGTTACCATCTACAGTTGTTGTGATTCCTTCCGGATCAACCATCTCAACTGGATGTGAGTAACCAAGTGCAAGGTTCAGCTTGTTACCCTGCTTAGCTGCTCTGTAACCAACACCGTTAACTTCCAAAACCTTTGTATAACCCTCAGTTACACCGATTACCATGTTGTGAATGAGAGTTCTTGTAAGACCATGAAGTGAACGCATCTTCTTCAAGTCGTTTGGTCTGTTTACGAGGATCTCTTCGCCTTCCTGCTTGATCTCCATCTCTGCTGGAAGTACTCTCTCAAGAGTTCCCTTTGGTCCCTTTACAGTCACCTTATTATTTTCTGCTATCTCAACAGTTACGCCTGCCGGAATAGCGATAGGCATTCTTCCGATTCGTGACATTTCGCCTTGTCCTCCTTAATTATTCTCTTGTGGAAAATCCCGACTTACCATACGAAAGCCAGTACTTCTCCACCAACATTCTCTTTTCTAGCTTCCTTATCTGTTAATACACCCTTATTTGTAGAGATGATTGCTGTACCGAGGCCACCGAGTACCTTTGGAAGCTCATCCTTTGATGCATATACACGAAGACCTGGCTTAGAGATTCTCTTAAGACCTGTAAGGATCTTCTCGTTCTTGTTTGCACCATACTTAAGTGTAATCTTGATTGTCTTGAAGTTTCCTTCCTCAACAACGTCAACTGCCTTGACATAACCTTCCTTGAGGAGAATGTCTGCAATCGCCAGCTTCATCTTAGAAGCAGGTATATCTACTGTATCATGTTTTGCAGTATTTGCGTTACGGATTCTTGTAAGCATATCTGCAATTGGATCGCTCATTGACATAGCTTTGTTTCCTCCTTATTCTTCTTCACTCTTACCAGCTTGACTTCTTAACGCCTGGTATCTGTCCCTTGTATGCTAACTCACGGAAACATACTCTACAAATTCCATATTTTCTCAAAACTGAATGTGGACGACCACAAATCTTGCAACGAGTGTACTCTCTGGTAGAAAACTTCTGAGGACGCTGCTGCTTAACCTTCATAGATGTTTTAGCCATAGTTCATTTCCTCCTACTTCTTAAATGGCATACCGAACAAAGTCAATAACTCACGAGCTTCCTCGTCTGTCTCAGCTGTGGTAACGAAGATGATATCCATACCTCTTACCTTATCAACCTTATCGTACTCGATTTCAGGGAAAATAAGCTGTTCCTTGATACCTAATGCGTAGTTACCTCTACCATCAAAAGCATCCGGATTTACACCTCTAAAGTCACGTACTCGTGGAAGTGCAAGGTTTACAAGTCTGTCTGTAAACTCATACATCTTCTCGCCACGAAGTGTTACCTTACATCCGATTGGCATACCTTCTCTTAACTTGAAGTTCGCTACGGACTTCTTAGCACGTGTTACAACTGCCTTCTGACCTGTGATTGTCTCAAGATCCTTGATTGCAGTATCTAAAACCTTTGCGTTTTCCTTTGCTTCTCCAACGCCCATGTTGATAACGATCTTATCAAGCTTTGGAATCTGCATTACATTCTTATATCCAAACTTCTTAACCATAGCATCTTTAATTTCGTTGCTATATAAATCTTTAAGTCTGCTCAAAATCTTCTGCCTCCTTCCCTATATTAATCGATAACTTCTGTCTTGCCATCGATCTTGGCTACTCTGACCTTATCCTTCTTCTCACCCTGGAAGCCTACGCGAACCGGCTTGCCCTTGTAGAGATACATAACGTTTGAAAGGTCGATAGGAGCTTCCTTATCAATGATTCCGCCCTGCTGGTTCTGCATGCTTGGCTTGCTGTGCTTGTGAACGATGTTTACGCCCTCAACAAGTACCCTGTTGTTCTTAGCATCAACAGATAATACCTTACCTTCTTTGCCCTTATCCTTACCGGCAATGACCTGAACCATATCGTCTTTTTTAATCTTCATAGTTGCCATCGTCGCTACCTCCTATAATACTTCTGGTGCAAGAGACACGATCTTCATGAACTTCTTGTCTCTCAATTCTCTAGCGACAGGTCCAAAAATACGTGTTCCTCTTGGATTACCGTCATCCTTAATAATAACTGCTGCGTTCTCATCAAACTTGATGTAGGAACCGTCCTTACGACGAGCACCTTTCTTAGAACGTACAACTACGGCTTTCACAACATCACCTTTTTTTACAACTCCGCCTGGTGTTGCGTCTTTAACTGAGGCAACGATGACATCACCGATATTTGCATATCTTCTTGTAGAACCGCCTAATACACGAATGCAGAGGATTTCCTTAGCACCTGTGTTATCAGCAACTCTAAGTCTTGTTTCCTGCTGTACCATTTTGTCTGCGCCTCCTTACTTAGCCTTCTCGATAATCTCGACAAGTCTCCATCTCTTATCCTTTGACAAAGGTCTTGTCTCCATTACTCTTACTCTATCGCCAACCTTACACTCATTATTCTCATCATGTGCCTTGAGCTTGTAAGTTCTCTTTACAATCTTACCGTAAAGAGGATGCTTTACATTATCAACGATTGACACAACGATTGTCTTGTCCATCTTATCACTTGTAACTAAACCTACACGTGTTTTTCTCAGATTTCTGTCCACAATATGTTCCTCCTTTTACGATAATTATGCGTTCGCCTTCTGAGCGATCAATGTCTGAATTCTGGCAATGTTCTTACGAACAACCTTAATTCTGCTTGTATTCTCAAGCTGGTTAGTGGCGTTCTGGAATCTCAAGTTGAATAATTCCTTCTTAGCAGCTACTAACTCGCTCTGCAATTCTTCCAGAGACTTTGCGTTTAATTCGTTCTTATAATCCTTAAGCTTCACCGCCATTAACCTCCTTGTCTAAATCTGCTTTTGATACGATCTTACACTTTACAGGCAGCTTGTGTGTAGCGAGACGAAGCGCTTCCTTTGCTGTCTCTTCAGGCACACCTGCGATCTCGAACATAACTCTGCCTGGCTTAACAACTGCTACCCAGTACTCCAGAGCACCCTTTCCAGAACCCATACGAGTTTCAGCAGGCTTTGCTGTTACCGGCTTGTCAGGGAAGATCTTGATCCAGACTTTACCATTACGCTTTACATATCTTGTCATAGCGATACGGGCAGCCTCAATCTGGTTGGATTTGATCCAAGCAGGCTCAAGAGCTACGATACCATATTCACCGTTTGTAATCTTATTTCCACGAAGCGCCTTACCAGCCATAGTGCCTCTGAACTGCTTACGACGCTTTACTCTCTTAGGCATTAACATTATTTATCGCTCCCTTCCTTGTTTCCTTTAGTAGGAAGTACTTCACCGTGGTAAACCCATACCTTAACACCAACTTTACCATAAGTTGTGTTTGCCTCAGCAAAACCATAATCGATGTTAGCACGAAGAGTCTGAAGAGGAATCTTACCCTCTGTATAGAACTCTGTTCTAGCCATATCTGCACCACCAAGACGTCCTGAACAGCAAGCCTTGATACCAAGTGCGCCCATCTTCATTGTTCTGCTCATGCAAGACTTCATAGCACGTCTGAATGAGATACGGTTCTCAAGCTGCTGTGCAATGTTCTCTGCTACTAACTGTGCATCAAGATCCGGCTTCTTAATCTCCTTGATGTCGATGAAAAGCTTCTTAGAAGTAAGCTTCTGAAGCTTAGCCTTGATCTCGTTGATTCCAGCGCCGCCCTTACCGATTACTACGCCAGGCTTAGCTGTATATAAGTTTACTCTTACCTTATCAGCAGTTCTCTCGATCTCGATCTTAGAGATGTTTGCTGAATAAAGCTCTTTCTTTAAAAACTCACGAATCTTATAGTCCTCAACAAGGTTGTCTGAGAATTCTCCGTCCTTGGTATCAGCATACCACTTTGAATCCCAATCCTTGATGATTCCGACTCTTAAACCATGTGGATTAACTTTCTGTCCCATTGCTTACCTCCTATCTTGCATCCAGCACAACAGTGATGTGGCTTGTTCTCTTCTCGATTCTGTAAGCTCTACCCTGTGCTCTCGGCTGAATTCTCTTCATTGTTGGTCCTTTGTTTGCATAACACTCAGCGATGTAAAGGTCTTCTACCTTCATACCGTTGTTGTTCTCTGCATTCGCAATAGCGGACTTCAATAACTTCTCAATTACCTTTGATGCATAACGATTGTTGTAAGCAAGAATACCAAGTGCTGAAGTTACATCCTTGCCTCTGATCGCATCTAATACGAAACATGCCTTTGTTACTGATACTCTAGCGTATGAAACAGTAGCCTTAGGTCTTGTATCCTTATTCTCATTTCTGAGTCTCTTAATCTGGGATCTATGTCCTTTTGCCATGAATGTGTCCTCCTTTCGACTTATCTCTTCTTACCCTTCTTCTCATCCTTGCCATGTCCTCTGTATGTTCTTGTTGCAACGAACTCACCGAGCTTATGACCAACCATATCCTCAGTTACATATACAGGCACATGCTTTCTTCCATCATATACAGCGATTGTATGACCAACGAATGATGGGAAGATTGTTGAACGACGTGACCATGTCTTAATGACGTCTTTCTTGTTGTCAGCGTTCATAGCATCTATCTTCTTTAACAAATAACCATCTGCAAATGGTCCTTTCTTTAATGAACGAGCCATAACTTACCTCCTTACTTAACGTTCTTACCGTCTCTTGTTCTTACAATGTACTTGTTAGACTGCTTGTTCTTCTTTCTGGTCTTAAGTCCCAGTGCCGGCTTACCCCAAGGAGTAGATGGGCCAGAACGACCGATCGGTGCTCTACCTTCACCACCACCATGTGGGTGATCGTTCGGGTTCATAACAGAACCACGTACTGTTGGGCGAACACCCATGTGACGCTTACGTCCTGCTTTACCGATGTTAACAAGTCCGTGCTCGATGTTACCAACCTGACCGATTGTTGCACGGCAAACGATAGGAACCATTCTCATTTCGCCGGATGGAAGTCTGAGTGTTGCATACTTGCCTTCCTTTGCCATGAGCTGAGCGGAGTTACCTGCGGAACGTACAAGCTGTGCGCCCTTACCAGGATAAAGCTCAATGTTGTGAATCTCAGTACCAACTGGGATATTCTCAAGTGGTAAGCAGTTACCAACCTTGATCTCTGCATTTGCACCATTCATAAGCTCGTCGCCAACCTTAAGTCCAACTGGAGCAATGATGTATGCCTTCTCACCGTCTGCATAGTGAAGCAGTGCGATGTTTGCTGTTCTATTTGGATCGTACTCGATTGCAGCTACCTTAGCAGGGATGTCATCTTTTCTTCTCTTGAAGTCGATGATTCTGTACTTCTGTCTGTTTCCGCCGCCGTGATGTCTTACTGTAATCTTACCCTGATTGTTACGTCCTGCAGTCTTATCCTTCTTTGCAAGAAGTGATTTCTCTGGAGTGTTCTTTGTGATCTCCACGAAATCAAGACCTGTCATATTCCTTCTGGAAGGTGTATATGGGTTATATGTCTTAATTCCCATTTTAGTTCTCCTTTCGAATCTCAATTTATTATCGTGCTTTTATTGCACATAGCTTTTAATCTTAAAGACCTTCGAACAATTCGATATCTGCACTCTCAGCTGTAAGCTGAACGATTGCTTTCTTAGTCTTTGCTGTCTTGCCGTAAGTCATACCACGTCTCTTAGTCTTACCATCCTGATTCAATGTGTTGACCTTAGCAACCTTTGCTCCCTCGAACATCTTCTCTACAGCTTCCTTAACCTGAGCCTTGGTAGCTTCTGGATGAACAAGGAAAGTGTACTTCTTCTCAGCCATAGCGTTCATACTCTTCTCTGTAAGAACCGGCTTAAGGATAACGTCATAATATTTGATATCTGCCATTATGCATACACCTCCTCGATTGCTGCTACTGCATCCTTTGTGATTACGAGTGAATCATACTTAAGAATGTCATATACGTTAATTGAGTTTGTCATAGTTGTCTTAACTGTTGGGATGTTTCTAGCTGAAAGAACAACCTTCTCATCCTTATCCTTTGTTACAACCAAAGCCTTAGGTGCTTTTAAGTTGTCAAGGATCTGAGCAAACTTAGATGTCTTGATCTCATCAAGCTTGAACTCATCAACTACGATAAGCTTAGAATCCTGAACCTTTGATGTGAGTGCAGACTTAATAGCGATCTGCTTCTCTCTCTTGTTCATCTTCATAGAGTAATCTCTTGGCTTTGGTGCAAATACAACACCACCGCCTGTCCACTGTGGAGATCTTGTAGAACCCTGTCTTGCATGACCTGTTCCCTTCTGTCTCCAAGGCTTTCTTCCGCCACCAGATACTTCAGAACGTGTCTTTGCGTTCTGTGTGCCCTGACGACCGTTTGCTAACTGGCTTACAACTGCCAGATGTACTAAATGCTCATTTATCTCAACACCGAATACGTTGTCGTTAAGCTCAAGCTTATCTACTTCTTTACCTTCGATGTTATAAACTGCTACTGTTGCCATCTAATGATCCTCCTTCCTGAAAGCCCGGCTTATTTGCCAGTCTTTACTGTTTCCTTAATCATTACTAATGATTTCTTTGGTCCAGGTACGGCACCCTTTACCAAAATTACGTTGTTCTCTACATCTATCTTAACAATCTCAAGGTTCTGTACTGTAACTCTTACATTACCCATATGTCCAGGCATCTTCTTACCCTTGAATACTCTACCCGGTGTAGTTGCAGAACCATTGGAACCTGCATGACGATGATACTTGGAACCGTGAGCGGAAGGACCAGACTTCATGCCATATCTCTTGATACCGCCTGCGTATCCCTTACCCTTTGACTTTGCAGTAACATCAATCTTGTCACCCTCTGCAAAGATATCAGCCTTGATCTCATCACCTGCGTTGTAATCAGCTACGTTCTCAAGTCTGAACTCACGAACGAACTTCTTAGGTGTTGTGCCAGCCTTCTTGAAGTGGCCAACCTCTGCCTTACCAGCGCCATGTGGGTTTCTGATTACTTTCTTTCCAGAAACATCCTTTGTTGTTACTCTTTCTTTCTTTTCGCCGAAACCAACCTGTACTGCATCGTAACCGTCGTTATCAACTGTTTTTACCTGAGTTACAACACATGGTCCAGCCTGTAAAACTGTTACTGGTGTTAATACACCGTCTTCGTTGAAGATTTGAGTCATTCCGACTTTTGTTGCTAAAATAGCCTTCTTCATGAATTTTTTCCTCCTAATTTTAATTCACAGCGGATTGCCGGAGCAATCATTCTAAATTCGCTTTCGCGTAATTAGGTACTGCAATAAACATTTTGATTGATGAATTACTTCATCTTTACATTAACATATACACCAGCTGAAACATCAAGCTTCTGAAGAGCATCAATTGTCTTCTGAGATGGTGTAAGTACGTCAATAAGTCTCTTGTGAGTTCTCTGCTCGAACTGCTCTCTGGAATCCTTATACTTATGAACAGCTCTGAGGATTGTGATCTTCTCAACCTTTGTAGGCATTGGAACAGGACCTGAAACCTTTGCTCCTGTACTCTTGATCGTCTCGATGATCTGCTTTGCAGCCTGATCGATTAACTTGTGATCGTACGCCTTCAATGTGATTCTCATTACTTGACTTGCCATAAAAAAAGCCGCCTCCTTTTCGCACTTTTTGTAGTACGACAAGTGGTGACTGTACAACTTTCCCGTGTGTTTCTTACCAAAATCCGCAAAGCGGATTTTCGGTTAGTAAGCAATCTTGATTGCTTACATATCAAAACCTCACGTCATCTCTGGCATTGCCAGATGGTTATTGAGTACAGTGACTTGTCGCCAGTTATCGTTAATTGACATTCGCTCCACGAAAAACCTATGTCATGCATAGCAACCTTCGCTTCTACGCTATCAATGTCACAGCAAGGGTTATTATACTCAATACCACCTGTAAATGCAAGAGTTTTTTTTATTTTTTTGTATTTTTTTCGATACGCTGGTATTGTCTGCCAGATTCCGTATCTTTTTGATATTTTTCTGTGTTTTTTCTATGATAATGTCTGTTATGAATACGGATTGTTGTCTGTATTCTGTCCCGGTGTATATGGCACACTCGGTGCACCATCCGGTGTCTGGTTGTAAGTCTGATTTGGTGCCTGATTATACGCCTGTCCCGTTACCGGATTTACCACACTTGCATCATATGGCTGTCCAGTCACCGGATTCACATATGGATTGCCCGGCTGTCCCATCGCTGGTGCCGCATTTGTATAAGCAAGATTCTTCTCATTCTTGATCTGCTTGTTCACCTTTGCAAATGCTATAATACAAATCACACCGATTGCCAGCGCACCAACAACGATCATCCAGCCATATAATCTTGTCTGGGTTGCATCAAGTGCTACAGTATAATAATCACAATAATCCGTAATACCGGAATCATACAATGCATCTGTGTAGTATCCCTCAATTTCCGGATCCATTGTACGAATCTGTCCCTCGATTGCAATTGCATCGCTAAAATCCGCATAATCATCATTTGCAAGCTCATCGAGCTTCTCAATCGTCTTCTTGTTCTTAACTGTCAGCACAATAATCTTTGCATCCGAGATATCATCCATATCATCATCGCCAAGTACAATCGCATAGTGCTGCTCTTTACCTGCCGGAATAATTCCATTGATACGATGCTGCGTCTCTGCAAAATTACCAAGCACAAGGTAACTGTCTGTTCTTACATGGTCATCCTTCTGCGGACATGTATTGGCTGCAATCTCATTCAGATCCTTTGCTTTTCCGCCGAGCAGATAATCCATATCGCCGATGAAGCAGACGATTGCTAAAAGCACAAATATAATTCCGAATATCAGGCATACTACCGCCCCGCCTTTTTTGTTCTGAGTCTTTGGTTTCATAATTTTCCTCCTCTTTCCTCTCTTTCTCCACCTTTACTTTAGTAGATTATATATAGAAGGAACGATGTGCATCTCCTCGCACATACGCTCAACTTCCTGTAAACTGTGCTCCCGTTTTTCTTTCGGGATTGCAGATTTTACAGCGCGTATCAGCAGGTTCTTCGGTGAATGTGCAAAGTCCACAAACTCCAGAACCTGCGTCTTGTACCCCCGGTACGTTAGCATATTGGCACGTATCGCATCCGTCGCAAGTGCCGCCATGCGTTCTTTGATGATACCATATTCCATCATCGGTGCCAGCAATTCGCTTTCGATCTGTCCATTTACTTCATGCTGGCAGCACGGCACAGATAAAATATATTTTGCATTCCACTGTACAGCGTTGAACAACGCATAATCAGTCGCCGTATCGCACGCATGCAATGTCACAACCATATCAACCGGCATTTTCGTCTTATAGCCGTTGATATCTCCAAGTTCAAAATGCAGATGGTCGTAACCATACTTCTCCGCCGTCTCATTGCAGTGTTTTATCACATCCGCTTTCAGATCCAGTCCGATGATTTCCGCCTTTTTCTTTCGGATTTCTACTATATAATAATAGAGGACAAATGTCAGGTACGATTTGCCACACCCAAAGTCCAGAATGCGGATCTCATCCTTTGTTTCATTTTTCAGCACATCATCAACAAGCTCCACGAAGCGATTGATCTGTTTGTACTTGTCATACATGGAGCGAACTACCTTTCCCTCTTTCGTGAATATTCCCATATCCACAAGCGGCGGAACTGTCATACCCTCCTGTAGAATATAATTCTTCTTCCGGTTGTGTTCGCCCCGGCGGCTGTTCATCTTATCTGCCAGGTCTGCTACATCGCTGCCGCTTGTCTTCGCCAGTTTTGATGTACCGGACTGTTTCGCCGGAAGTCTGGTTGCGTTCGTCAGCAGTTTGCCTTTCTTCGTCATCTTGAAGCTATATTCTTTTTCTTCTGTAAATATATTCATCTGGCACAGATGCTCCGAGAAATGTACAAGCAGCTTGTCTGCAAGTTCCTCTACATCAACATTTTCCTGAAAGACCTGCTTTTCCGTGTACGCCGCAATCTGGCAAAGTTCTTTCCCACGCACAGTCGTCCACGTGACTTCCACTTTTCGATATTGATATGTCTTATCCAGCCGGTTGCTCACGATGATCCGTGTCATCTGCGGAAGCAGCCGTTCAATCTGCTCTTTTATTTTCTCCATAGCAAGCCTCTTTTTCCCATATATGGTTTTATTATATCCGACCGCTCTACATGTTTCAACTGTATTTTTCTTTAATCGAGTAGGATTTAATCGAGTAGGAGGCGGTGACTAGCCGCCGTCCTCTCACACCACCGTGCGTACCG
>CAVKUW010000147.1:0-4166 GCA_963659815.1 Butyricicoccaceae bacterium | reverse complement strand
GTTATCACCATTTAAGAGATTTATAGCACACTTATAGATATATCCATTATCAGTACTGTTCGTAAGCCGAACATTCAAATACAATGTTGACATAGAAATATAAAATCTATCCCAAGGAACAGTACCAAGCCATTCAGACTTTTCTAAATCATTAGGGTGAGAACCTCCAACATATAAAGTACTTATATCATCAAAAGAAGCTTTTATACTATTAAAATCTTTAAGATAAAAACGACAAGAAAAAGGGTTATCACTTAGCACAACAAATTGATAATCTGAATAATCTTTACTACGATGAGTTGTATTGATTTCTCCTGTACCAATTTCATGTCTATAAGTTTGTTCAAACTTCAAAGAATACCCTTTATTTAATAACTCGTCTGGAAGTGAATAATTGAAATCAACATAATACTTATTGATATCGTTACTACGATGCAAATTCATCTTGAAAGATTCTAATTTAGCATCTTTGTTATATGTCTGTTTCGGTTCGCTACCCTGCCAAGCAAGACCGGAAGTATCGCCTGTCTTGAAATACTGCTCCGCATCACTAACAGAAGAAAAGACTTTCATTTTACCAGTGTAAACAGCAAACTCAAGCTGTATATTTTCGCTGTCAGTTCGTGTACTAAACAACGTACAAAATACTAAGTCAGTTCCAGATATTTTGCTATCGGTAAATCCAACCTTGTAATTATTCGTATTTGAAGACTCAACAAACGAAGTAGATTGCAATTCCCCAGACACAGAAGTATCATACTTATAACCAACCGACATTTTATATATACGATTAAGTGACAACGCACAAAAGTACATTGAACCCTCACTACCATACATCGCCGGAGTACCATCCGACGAATTTTGACATACAAGCACTATTTCTGTATCGCTTTCTAGCACATACGAATTACCACTTTTTAGATCGCAATTTAAGTACGCACATGATTCTGTATACTTTGCTTTATCCAAGGACTGCTCAAGAATAGGAAAATCAGTTAAATAATTGTCACTTATACCAATATTGCACCCGGGATCTTTAGTATTACCGCCTTGCATAAGCTTCCAATCTGCATCGAGTACATCACTATAAGACTGCGCATAACTACAACCAAAATCAACCAACACAGCAGACACCGCCACGACAAGCGCAACAAGCATATATATAATTGTCTTTTTTGACTTCTTAATCTTCATAAACTCTCCTTTCATAAATTGAAAAATGGCAAGTGATCATCCGACCACCTGCCACATTCGTCTTTCCGTCCTAGCGGACAGCGTTCTTAAGCTTACGGAATACCATAATGCCCACAGGGATCAGCCCAGCTACGAAAAAGACCATCAGTACAGCGTTATCAGCGACAAAACCAACAACCCAAGACACGATAGACTTAATCATATCGAGCGCAGATGCAATACCTTCACTTGTCATAGTAGCTCCTTTCCCGGCTGTCTCCGTTACCGCCTGCATCATCACAGACATCATAACAACCACCTCCGTATTTTATTTTCAAGCGACAAGTTGAAAATCTACGATCTTCAATTTTTTGTCGATGAATTCAAGACCAAGATTGTACTTCTTGAAAAGCTCCAACCCATCAGCAACCTTGCCAGCCGTCAGCAACATAATATCCTTTCCGGTAGTGAATGCAATATTGTAGTAATAATCGCCAGCATCACCAATCAGACGCTTATCAATCTGTACACACATCAAACCCTCTGCTTTAAGTAAACCCTTTAAACTCTTATTTTCTGCCATCTTTCAAACTCTCCTTTTCTTCATTCTCTAAACCAACAAGATACTTTTTAAAATGTGACATAAGACCGGCACAAGCATACTGTCGTTCTAACTCACTTCTTGCACGTAAGTAACTATCTATACTTGTTCTCATGCCATCAGACAACTCAATTTCTCTGATATTCCATATAGATTTCATTACTATCCTTCACTTTCTGAAACCAAACCCTCATCAATCAGCACTTCCTTTACATGCGCCAAAGAATCCGCTATGATCTGCATGTTCTCCTGCATCTTCTTCGGTGCTTTCTTCGCCATGCGCGAATACTGATCTGATAAAGAAGTCAACAACTCAATTTCCTCAAAACTAACCAACGTGAAATCTCCTTTCCTAGTCTCCCACTTCTCAGAGATTCTCCGGTTATCTAACAATAGCCGGATGCACTTGGTTAGTGGGGATTGGACACAAGGGACGCGAAAAAAGAAAAACGCCCGATGTATCTCTACATCAGACGTTTGTAATTTGAATGCGCAAAACTGCGAGTTTTACAACTAAGATTCTTTGAATTTACTCGTAAAACTCTTACGAGTTTTGCGCATAAATTCATAAGCAAACATACGGAGGGACTTCTGCTATTCCACCTGTAGATTTATTATTTGTCATGGGAATGTGCCATTTTGTAAAAAACAGTTCCATTTATCTGCAAATAACCACAAAACTATGATATTCTTTCCGGGAAAATGTATGTTAAGATACTTGTATATAATCGGACAACAAAGAAACTATATACAATAAAACAAAGGAGAATCAAACATGGGAAAAACATTTGAGAAGAAATTACCGTACAAAAAAGCAATCTGTTATTCCGGTTACCGGGAAGGTCAATGTCCGACCGGGGAAATGCCATCGAAAGAACAGATCTCCGAAGATCTGCATCTACTTTTAGCGGACGGCTATGGCTATATCCGTATGTATGAGCCAAATGCGCATGCGGTTACTGCTCTGCAGGTAATCCGTGAGGAGAAGCTTCCGCTCCAGTGTATGATCGGTATTGATTCATTGGCGGAAATCAATTCTGCAGAATGTATCACAGGTCCTCAGACATTCAGCGATGAAGAACTGGCAGCACATGCAGCAAGCAATGATGCGCAGCTCGATCGATTGATCGCACTTGCAAATGAATATACAGATGAAATCGTGGCTGTCTCTGTCGGAAACGAAAACTGCTTTCCATTTGTAGGACATCTGGTATCCGAGGAACGCCTTGTGGCACATGCAAAGAAGCTGCATGCAGTCGTAAAACAGCCGGTTGCATTCTGTGAGGTTGATATTGACTGGAAGAATCTGGATGTAATCGCCAATGCGGTCGACATTATCGGTATTCATACCTACCCATACCATATGGATGTTGCAATTGAGGATGCATTTGCGAAAACAAAGGAAAGCTTTGAATCTGCCTGTGCAATCTATCCGGATAAGCAGATTTGCTTTACGGAGCTTGGCTGGTCAACAAATACAGAACATAACGATCACGCCGATTATGCGTCTGTCGCAAATCAGAAGCGCTATCTGGAGGAAGTTGCCAACTATCTGAAATCCGAGAAAATTGTTGGCTTTGTATTTGAAGCATTCGATGAGCTCTGGAAAGATCCGTCCTCTCCGGCTGCTTCTGAGTGTAACTGGGGCATCTACGATATTAACCGGAAGAAAAAGTGGTAAAGAATAATCAGGGCCGCTTATCTAATTATGATAGGCGGCTCTTGCTATTTTTCAGAAGTTTGGTGTGTTTATAACATATTAATGAAGTTTCTGGATAAAAGTTCGATAGATCTGTAAATACTCCTCTTCTACGTCTGTAAATGGTCGGACTGTATAATCTGGTTCATCATGCACCTGTGGTTTCGGTAAAGGCTGTTTCTCGTGTAACAGATATGTAAGGTCATACCATAGCATTGCATTATCGATATCCTTCAGAATTTTCTGTTCAGCATTATCTAATGCACTTCCAAGAAAATGTGTATAAATCATATCAAGCAATTGAACTTCCAGCCGATTATATTCCGGTAAGGTCTGCTTGAATGGACGAGGAACATCCGACATATAACATTCACTTGCATCATGAATCAGACACGCAAGAACCAGACGTGCTGATAGCCCGCGTGCCTGCGCTTCTTTCGCACAGGCAATGCAATGCTGTCCGACTGAGAAAAAGGTCTGTACATGCCCATTTCCGCGGCACAAAAGTGACAATGCATGCGCGATATCTTCGATGCAAAGAAGGGATGCATCCGGATTGACCGGATCAAAATGTTTTCCGGTGTAAGTAGTTATGTATGACATAGTGTATCCTTTCGGTTTCTGTAATGATCTTAATAGATTTTCTTAATATCTCCGATTATACCATACATTTCCCGGAAATGTGCAAGATCC
>CAVKUW010000146.1:0-3114 GCA_963659815.1 Butyricicoccaceae bacterium | reverse complement strand
ACGGCTTCAGATTCTTCGCATACTCTACAACATGATTATCATAGAAGTAAAGACCAGTTACACAGTAATTGCTCTTCGGCTGTGCAGGCTTTTCCTCAATCGAAATTGCCTTTCCATCCTGATCAAACTCTACAATACCAAAACGCTCCGGATCATCTACATAATAGCCAAATACGGTAGCACCCTTTCCGCTCTCTGCATTCTCCACAGCCGCCTTCAGGCGCTTCTTCAAACCATGTCCTGCAAAGATGTTATCACCCAATACCATTGCCACGGAATCATCACCAATGAAATCCGCACCAATGATAAACGCCTGCGCCAATCCATCTGGTGATGGCTGCACTGCATAAGTCAGGTTCACACCAAACTGATGTCCATCTCCCAGCAGCTCCTCAAAACGTGGTGTATCTGCCGGCGTTGAAATAATCAGAATATCCCGAATTCCTGCATTCATAAGTACAGACATCGGATAATAAATCATCGGCTTATCATAAATTGGGAGCAACTGCTTCGATGTTACTCTGGTCAATGGATATAAACGTGTACCGGAACCTCCGGCTAAAATAATTCCCTTCATAGATTAATTCTCCTTTTTATTAATTTGACTTATATCATTAACAAATTGTTTAATCTCTCATGGATAATATTCATATAATCCCCCTACAAAAATAGGTGTCTTCCAAAAAATTCAGAAGACACCTATAAGCATTTTCGCTTTTTCCTCCGAAGAGTAAGATACAGTTGGCTCAACACCTAAACCAACGCGAAGACCTCCATTTGCATTTGGTATCACTCACACAAACTTCATCAGCCAGGCAAAAGTTCTCTACTCGTAAGTAAAAGAACTCTATAATAATTATATGCATATCACATATAAACTATCCAACCTTTACATGCTAGTTTACCACGATTCTTCCTAACCGTCAAACACCTGTCATATTTTTTCTAGTAACTGCCTGCGTTACACTTTGAGTGTAACGCAGGCAGTTACTAGAGTCAATAGTATTTTTCATTTTATCAAATATTCTTTTTTTGGATCCAATTACATCTTTATTCAAAATCCCTTACAACTCCCACCCGTTCATCTTCAGCAACTCCCTCGCTGTATCCATCGAGTCCTTACCTTCCTTATTCTTGATCGGTGCAAATTCCTTCTCGCGCTCAATCTCAAAAGCCAAGCATGAATCCATCATGTGAATTAAATCCAACGCGAGCGTCTCGTACTTATACGCATTCAACTCGGAAGATTCTACATATCTACCATTCTTATAATAACGCTTCACGGTCTTCTTCACCTTATGAATTGGCATGTCGACCGACAATGTCTTCCCCAGTTCTGACACCCGGAACAAATAGTTCAACGTTACACCATACTTAAACATCGAATCATCCATTTCTATATATTCACTCTTCAGATCATCCAGCTCATAATATTCAATAATGTATGGTCTACCTTTCAATGTACATATCGCTCCGACACGTTCCTCCGGATATGCCTTACGGATTACCTTCGACCCACACGCATAACCACTTTCTATCGTTGCTCCAAGGAATACAGGATCCGCGATTCCCTGCAATACATTATCGACGGAGAAAACATTGATCCATTCTACGCCATCGAACAAACCATCCTTAAGGACATCTGAATTATACAACGAAGAATACCATCCGCCATTTCCATTCGGTGAAGTCAATACCTCTCCCGGAGTCTGATACAATGGTTTGCCATCCAAATCTGTAACCGGATTTGACTCTTGAATGAAGAACCGAATAAATCGGGGATCATAGCCAAAATAATCATGCTTGTCGAAGAACTCTCTCGTCACTGCATCATTCGACTCACTTGTCATAATATAAAATGGGATAAAACAGCCTGCCTTCTCAACCACTTTCATCGTATTTCGTATAAGCAGCTCGAACACATACAACTCATGCGTTATACCAACATTCAAAGCACCCTTGGGTCCATCAAATCCCAACCGTGTTCCCTGACCTCCCGCAAGTAGCACCAATGCAAGCTTACCTTCAGCAATCACCCTCAAACCAACACGTTCATACTTCTCGGACATCCTCTGCCAATCTGATATTTCACTGACAGGAATTTTACCAAGATCTCGTATTTCTATCTTATTATCCTTTGAATTCTTCTGCAACATAATTTTTCTCCGCCTCAATTTATTTTTTGGTTGGCAAGTTCATCATTTCTTATTTCAACTCTACCGAATTCGGTGTTGTTCCATAATCATAATATTGTTTTCCCTCATCAACCAAATGCCGGTAAAGTTCTCCAATCGGGTGAGACTCATAAAATTCCGGAGTGATATCTGCGAAGTAAGCTTTTGCATTCATTCTGTCATAATCTTCCGTCTCAAATCCCCAATTTCCATGATGGCTCAACTGAACATAATCGCCCGTCAGCTCGTCTCCATATGTCTCAAATAAATATTTATTCATGTCTGCCTTGACATCACCTGTATACAAAAAACTTTCATCCTGATTCGTAATTTTCATACACAAGGAACCATCATTCTGATAATCCAAATCTTGACCAACATTCTGCTTCACAATATCGTCAAATGCATTATACACATGTACCCGAAGTCCGCATACCTCAAGCTCATCATCTCTTTTCAAGTGAATAATATTATCAGCATCCTTTGTAAGATTATGAAATGTTTCCAGCGGTTCTAATCCCATGCTATCATATGGCTCCCCCGCTTCCTTAATAAATTCGTAATCGTAGCCATTATCATATATCCTATCTATAGTCACTCCCTGCGGATCCGCATAAATCACATTAAATGCACCTACGTGATCACTATGTGTATGGGAAATAAACCATGCATCAACATGATTCCCATTTTTTGCAATAATCTCTCTTAACGCCGAGGCATTCTCGGCCCATCCACCATCTATAACAATCAAATGTCCATTATTCGTAATTGTGTAACAATTCGCCTGTCTTCCCGTCGCATCTGAATATTGTGTGATTATGCATCCATCAGTATTCATTTTCTCTTGATTCCCTGTTTTATTATGCATATAAACCGCTGCAGAAATACCTTCCTATTCTGTCAAGCCCTAAATCATTGATTTTACTGGCTTTGACGATTT
>CAVKUW010000145.1:0-11452 GCA_963659815.1 Butyricicoccaceae bacterium | reverse complement strand
CCGCGACCCCCTCCTTGGCAAGGAGGTGCTCCACCGCTGAGCCACTCGCGCATTTTGTCGTTTCGTACTTCGTACCAACGACGTGTTATATATTAGCATAGAGCTTTTATATATGTCAATAATTTTTTTCAAAAAAATTAAAAAATTAAAAAATTCTGGCTTGCTTTATAAAGGTATTTCTCATATAATTGAGTATCATTACAAAGACTTATTTTGAAGAGGCGGTAAAATGTCTGAGAAGAAAATAAAGAATTCGGATGAAACAAAGGAAGAAGTGAAAGTGGAGTCCGAAGAGATTGTAAAAAATGAAGAAAATGAGAGAGCGGATGAAAAGTCATCCTTCTGGTCAAAGGTAAAGCATTTTTTGAGATATTCGATTCAGACCTGGATTATGCGGTGTTTGCTCATTGCGTTTGGTTTGGAACTTCTGATGGAGATCTTGGGCAGACGGTCATTGGTGCTCGGCGTAAAGTTCATGATATCGTCACCGATCGTATTCTTATATAATACGTCAATCATATTCTTTACCTTATTGTTTGCGCTTTTCTTAAGGAAGCGGATATTTGGTATCGTGCTGATCAGCGTTGTATGGCTGATCTGTGGTATAGCAAACTTCGTTGTGCTTGGATATCGTATCACACCATTTGCGGCGATTGACCTTCTGATGGTGAAGGACGTGATCTCCATGTTGGATGTGTATTTCTCCAAGGTGCAGCAGGTGCTTTTAATCGTAGCAGCGATGGCAGTGATCGTTGGAATCGTGATCTTGTTCCGTAAGTCACCGAAGTTCGAGGGCAGGAAGCATGTTATGCGGACAATGGTGCTTTGTATGGTTATGTGGATTGGCATTATGTTCTTTACGAACTTTAATGTGAGCCATAACATTATCTCGGATGATTTTGCAAATCTCGGTATGGCATATCAGGATTATGGATTTGCGTATTGCTTTACGAATAGTATTATCGATAATGGTATTTCGAAGCCAGACGATTATGACGAATCGACAATGCTTCATCTGAGAAATAAATTGAACAGCAAGGAACTGGATGCGGATGAATCAAAGAAAAAGACACCGAATATCGTCTGTGTACAGCTGGAATCCTTCTTTGATCCAAATGTAGTAGAGGGATTGACACTCTCGGAGAATCCGATTCCGAATTTCACGAAACTCAAAGAGAAGTTTCCGTCCGGGTATTTCACGATGCCAGCGCTTGGCGCAGGTACTGCGAATTCCGAATTCGAGGTGCTGACAGGAATCCGTTCGGTATATTTCGGAGCAGGAGAGTACCCATATAAGACAACGGTCAATAAAGTGCCGGTGGAGGGCATGTGCAGTCTGCTTGAGAAGGAAGGCTATCATACTTTTGCGATGCATAACAACAAATCCTCCTTCTATGACCGGAAGGATGTCTACAATGAGATGGGATTTGAGCGGTTTATCTCGCTGGAATATATGTACAATGTAGAGAAGACTTCGACCGGATGGGCGAAGGATGAAGTGCTGGTGGACAACATCAAGAACTGTCTGCGTAGTACGGAAGGCCCGGATTTTGTATTCACGATCAGTGTGCAGGGACATGGAAAATATCCCGAAGAATTAGGTGCCTGTGACGAGCAGATCAAGGTCAGCTATCCGCAGGACCCGGTGAAGGAAAATCAGCTTACCTATTATGTGAATCAGTTACATGAGATGGATCAGATGATCCATGATCTGATCACGGCGCTGGATAACACGGGTGAGGAGTATGTGCTGTTGTTGTATGGAGATCATCTGCCAACGATCACATTTGACGATGATCAGCTTCCACACAGCCAGTTTCAGACAGAATATATTCTGGTCAATAACATGAATCTGGACATCCCGGATGAAGATATCCGTGCGAGCGAGATATCAACGAAGATATTCAAAGCGCTGAATCTGGATATGGGATATGTGCAGCGGGCACATTGCCTGTATAAGGATGATCCGGATGAGCTAGATCATGCGGTTACATTGCTTGCTTATGATATGCTGTATGGCGAGGATTACATCTATGATGGACAGTCTCCGGTACCGGAGGTCGGTCAGGGACAGATCATCATGGGACTGGAGGAAATCGGCATCAGCCGTGTGTCCAATGAAGGTGACCATATCGTAGTACGGGGAAGAAATTTCAACGAATATTCGAAGGTGTATGACGGGGAAGATGAATTGGAAACCGTCTATGTCGACCGCAATACGCTGATGGTACAAGGGCAGACGCTAAGCGATGGCGCTGAGATCACAGTCAAGCAGGTGGATGAATCCGGACATATTCTGAGTTCGTCTGAGAGTTATACATTCCATTGAGACACTGGAAAAATAATTTAGGAATAAATTGGATTTTTGGTTTGAATACTCGATGTAGGTATGCTATAATTATCGTTAACCTATTTACAAAATAAACTAAGGAGAGGGCATATGGTACCTGCAATCGATGTAAAGCACATCAACCCTTTTTTGCAGTCGAGTATTTCTATTGTTGAAAGCGTAACTCAGGTGAAGATGACAGTTGGAAAGCCTGAGATGACCGATTTTCATTTACATGACAAATATTATGCAATTCAGGTCGGCGTAGTTGGAGAAATGAAAGGCCAGGTGATTCTGGCAATCCGGGAGAACAATGCGAAAGATATTGCATCCCGTATGATGTTTGGAATGCCTGTCAATGAATTGGATGAGATGGCATCCTCTGCATTGAACGAACTTGGGAATATGATTATGGGCAACACGGCGACGATTTTTTCCACACTTGGAATTATTATTGATATTACACCACCGCTTGCTGTGTATGGCAATGATTTACAGTTAAAGTCGGATATAGATGGAATTAAAGTTCCTTTGATGTATGGAGGGGAAGAGTACATCGGACTTTATATCTGTGTTTACGAGGATAAGTAATGCCTGAACCCTCATCGGTTCGAATTACCTAATATAATTTAGACTAAAGAAAGGAAAGGAAAAGAAAAATGGGTAAGATTATTGGTAAGGGAATCACATTTGATGATGTTCTGTTAGTACCACAGTTTTCAAGTGTTATTCCAAATGACGTTGTTCTATCAACACAGCTCACGAAGAAAATCAAGTTGAACATTCCTCTTATGAGCGCCGGTATGGACACTGTCACAGAGCACAGAATGGCAATCGCCATGGCCAGACAGGGCGGAATCGGAGTAATTCATAAGAATATGTCAATTCAGCAGCAGGCAGAGGAAGTTGATAAAGTAAAACGTTCAGAGAACGGAGTTATCTCTGATCCATTTTCTCTTTCACCGGAGCACACACTCGATGACGCAGACAAGCTGATGGCGAAGTTCCGTATTTCCGGTGTACCGATTACAGAAAACGGCAAATTGGTAGGTATTATCACGAACCGTGACTTGAAGTTCGAGACAGATTACACAAAGAAGATTAAGGAGTCTATGACATCCGAGAACCTCATTACAGCAAAAGAGGGTATCACATTGGAGGAGGCAAAGGCAATTCTTGGAAGAGCCAGAAAAGAGAAGCTTCCTATCGTCGATGATAACATGATGTTGAAGGGACTTATCACAATCAAGGATATCGAGAAGCAGATCAAGTATCCAAATGCAGCCAAGGATGCACAGGGCAGACTTCTCTGTGCCGCAGCCGTTGGAGTTACACCAGATATCTGCGACAGAGTAGACGAGCTTGTTAAGTCCAAGGTTGATGCAATCGTTATCGATACAGCACATGGACATTCACAGAACGTTCTTAAGACATTTGCTATGATCAAGGAGAAGTATCCAGATCTTGACGTTATCGCTGGTAACGTAGCTACAAAGTCTGGTACACAGGCAATGATCGACGCAGGTGTTGATGCCGTAAAGATCGGTATCGGACCTGGTTCTATCTGTACAACACGTATCGTAGCAGGTATCGGTGTTCCACAGATCACAGCAATCATGCAGGCATATGAGGCAGCGCATGCAGCAGGAATCCCAGTTATCGCTGATGGTGGTATCAAGTATTCCGGCGATATCACAAAGGCACTTGCAGCCGGCGCGAATGTATGTATGATGGGTAGCCTGTTTGCAGGTACGGATGAGAGCCCTGGAGATTTCGAGCTGTATCAGGGAAGAAAATACAAGGTATACCGTGGTATGGGTAGTATCGCAGCGATGGAAAATGGTAGTAAAGACCGTTACTTCCAGGCAAATGCAAAGAAGCTTGTACCAGAAGGCGTAGAAGGTCGTGTGGCATACAAGGGTACGGTTGAAGATACTGTATTCCAGTTGATCGGTGGACTTCGTGCAGGTATGGGTTACTGTGGCGCGAAGACAATTGAGGAGCTTCATGAGAAGGCAGAGTTTGTTGAGATTTCAGCCGCTTCTCTGAAGGAGAGCCACCCACATGATATTCAGATTACAAAGGAAGCACCAAACTACAGTGTAGAGTAATCGGAAGATCGTACGATAAAGAAATCAGAGACATTCTGTGAGAGGAATCTTGCAGGATGTCTTTTTTATGCAATTATTTCCGGGTGTCTGATTGTATCAAATTCTATACAATTATTGCGGGAAAATCGGTTTACAAATTGTATACAAAATGTTATATTGCCAAATGGATGGTATTCGAAAGAAACTATACTGGGAAATGAATATGGTACACACCCCTTTGGTCAGAAAGAAGAGGTGATGGTATGAAGATTGGATTGATTGGAGCTGGCAGAATGGGCTTTACGCTCGGCAGACATTTATCCGATTTCGCAAAGACACATGCAGAGATGCTCTGTGTGGAGGGCTTTTACAGTCGGAATCCGGAGAGTGCGAGAGAGGCAGCGAGATTTACTGGTACGAAATACTATGAAGACATGGAGACATTGGTTCAGGCGTGTGATACTATATTTTTAACGGTTCCGGATGGACAGATCGCGAACGTGGCAGAGGAAATTGCAGCTAGTTCGGTGTGTCTGGATGGAAAAACGATGATTCATACAAGTGGGGCTCTTTCCTCACATATATTTTCTGGTATGGGTAGTCGCGTAAGCGGGTATTCAATACATCCTATTTATGCAGTGAATTCCAAGACGGATTCCTACATACATTTCCAAGACTGTTACATGACAATTGAAGGCGAAGGAACGAAGACGCAGGAGCTCATATGCCTGTTTGAGAAAATGGGACATACGATCCGGCAGATTTCCGCAGACCAAAAGGCGAAATATCATGCGTCCGCAGTATTTGCAAGCAATCTGGTGATCGGACTTTATAAGATGGGGACAACTCTTCTTTCAGAGTGCGGATTCACACCGGAGGAGGCAGAGCATGCGCTGATGCCGCTCTTTGCGAATAATGCAGAGAATATGGAACGTGTTGGCTGCGAGAAGGCATTGACGGGACCGGTCAGCCGTGGTGATGTGGCAACGGTAGAGAAGCATCTGCAGGCACTTGACGGCGATGCGCGTGAGGTGTACCGGTTGCTTTCGAAGCAATTGTGCAATGCGGACAGTCAGGCAATTCAAACTATATTGGATATGAAGGAGTAAACCATGAAAAAAACAGTAACTACTTTTGCAAAGGCAAAGGCTTCCGGTGAGAAGCTTACAATGTTGACAGCGTATGATTATTCGACAGCCAAGCTGATGGACGAGGCAGGCGTGGATTCGATTTTGGTCGGCGATTCCCTCGGAAATGTCGTGCTTGGATATGAGGACACAGTCTCTGTAACGATGGAAGATATGATTCATCACGGAGCTGCGGTTGCACGTGGTGCGAAGGAAGCTTTGGTCGTGATCGATATGCCGTTTATGTCTTATCAGACATCGGTCTATGATGCAGTTGTTAATGCGGGACGTCTGATGAAGGAAGGCCGTGCCAATGCAGTGAAATTAGAGGGTGGTGTGGAAGTTGCACCACAGATCAAGGCAATCACACAGGCAGGTATCCCAGTGTGCGCGCATATCGGACTTACCCCACAGTCTATCAATGCATTTGGTGGATTCAAGGTACAGGGCAAGACAGAAGCAGCCGCACAGAAGCTGATTGAGGATGCGCTGGCAGTACAGGATGCGGGTGCATTTGCAGTGGTACTCGAATGTGTACCGGAGAAGCTGGCTACACTTGTGACAGAGAAGTTAAATATTCCAACCATCGGTATCGGTGCTGGAAATGGCTGCGACGGACAGGTGCTTGTATATGCAGATATGCTTGGCATGTTCAGTGATTTCACACCGAAGTTTGTAAAGCGGTTCGCAGAGACAGGTGCGATGATGAAGCAGGGATTCGAGCAGTATATCAAGGAAGTAAAGGAAGGCACGTATCCTTCCGCAGAGCATACATATGCGATTGCAGATGATGTGATCGAGAAGCTGTATTAGATATCTACATTGAAATCTGGATGCAAACGGATAGAAATGACAGAGGAAAGGAAGAGAAAGAAAATGGAAATCGTAACAACAGTGAAGGAAGTTAGGGATAGAGTCAAGGCATGGAAGAAAGAAGGCAAACAGGTCGGTCTGGTGCCGACGATGGGATATCTGCATGAGGGACATAAGAGCCTGATCGACAAGGCAGTTGCAGAAAATGATGCGGTTGTAGTCAGTGTATTTGTAAATCCAATGCAGTTTGGACCAACCGAGGATCTGGCAAGCTACCCAAGAGATCTGGAAGCAGATGCAAAGCTGTGTGAGGCAGCCGGTGCAAACCTGATTTTCCACCCGGAACCAGAGGAAATGTACATGGATGGATTCTGTTCTTTCGTTGATATGAACGGACTGACGAATGCTCTTTGCGGATTGTCACGCCCGGTTCATTTCCGTGGTGTATGTACCGTAGTGAATAAGCTGTTCAATATCGTACAGCCGGATAAGGCATATTTCGGCGAGAAGGATGCACAGCAGCTCGCCGTAATCAAGCGTATGGTTACCGATCTGAACATGGATATCCAGATCGTTGGATGCCCGATCATCCGTGAAGCAGATGGGCTGGCAAAGAGTTCTAGAAATACGTATCTTTCTCCAGAGTCCAGAAAGCAGGCAGTGATCCTGTCCAAGGCAATTTTCCTTGGTAAGAAGATGGTAGAAGATGGCGAGCGTGATGCAGTGAAGATCAAGAAGGCTATGACTGACCTGATCAACACAATGCCGCTTGCAACGATCGATTATGTGGAAATCGTAGACGGTATGACCATGCAGAGCATCGACACATTGAAGGGTGATATCCTGTGTGCGATCGCAGTCAACATCGGTGGCGAGGCAAGACTTATTGATAATTTTCACTACACAGTTTAGGACGAAAAAGGAGATACATGTATGACAGTCAATATGCTGAAAAGTAAAATACATCGCGCAACGGTAAAGCAGGCAGAACTGCAGTACGTCGGCAGTATCACGATTGATGAGGCACTGATGGAGGCGGCAGGCATCTTCGAATATGAGAAGGTGCAGATCGTTGATATTGAAAATGGAAACCGCTTCGAGACGTATGTGATCGCCGGTGAGCGCGAAAGTGGTATGATCTGCTTAAATGGCGCTGCCGCAAGACAGGTGTGTGTCGGAGATAAGATCATCATTATGTGCTATGCAGATATGACGCCGGAAGAGGTACAGACACATAAGCCGAAGGTTGTATTTGTGGATGAGGAGAATAAAATTTCGAGACTGACAAATTATGAAAAACATGGTAGACTAGAGGATATGTGAAATATTTCTTGACTAGGAGGAACATTATGCTTACAGGAAAGAAGATCGTGCTCGGTGTGAGCGGCGGTATCGCAGCCTACAAGATGGCGAATGTTGCAAGCATGCTTTCCAAGCTGCATGCAGATATCCATGTTGTGATGACAGAGAATGCGACACATTTTATCACGCCGGAGACATTTGAAGTATTGACAGGAAACCACTGTTATACAGATACATTTGACCGTTGTATGGAATTGCATGTACCGCATATCGCGCTCGGTACGCAGGCAGATGCAATCTTGATCGCACCTGCAAGTGCGGATGTAGTTGGCAAGATCGCAAATGGAATCGCGGATGATATGCTCACGACCTGCGTGCTTCCAGCAACCTGTCCGGTTATGCTTGCCCCATCCATGAATGTGCATATGTATGAGAATCCAATTGTGCAGGATAACATGAAGAAGCTTGCTTCCTATGGATATGAGATTATCGAGGCAGACGAAGGATATCTGGCATGCCGGGATATTGGCAAAGGAAAGCTTCCACCAGAGCATGTACTTGTAGATTATATTATCCGTGCCTGCGCAATGGACAAAGACCTTGCAGGCAAGAAGGTGCTTGTGACAGCAGGTGCTACACAGGAGTCTATCGATCCGGTTCGTTATATCACAAATCATTCGACGGGCAAGATGGGTTATGCATTGGCACGTATGGCGGCATTTCGTGGCGCGGAAGTTACACTCGTGGCTGGACCGACGAATCTGGAAGATCCATTGTTTGTCGATATGGTGAAGGTTGTCACAGCAGAAGATATGTATGAGGCAGTGACAAGACGGAGTGCGGACATGGATATCATCATCAAGGCAGCGGCAGTTGCCGATTACCGTCCGGAAAATATCAGCGAGGAAAAAATTAAAAAGCAGGATGACAATATGGCGGTTCCGCTTACAAGAACAAAGGATATTCTGGCATATCTTGGCGAGCACAAGAAGGATGGACAGTTTATCTGCGGATTTTCTATGGAGACAGAGCATATGGTAGAGAATTCGAAGAAGAAGTTAGACAAGAAGCATATTGACATGGTTGCTGCAAACAACCTGAAGGTAGAGGGTGCCGGATTCGGTGTAGATACGAATATTATGACACTCATAACAAAAGAGGGAGAAAAAGAACTCCCTCTGATGAGCAAAGAAGATGTCGCAAATGCGATATTGGATGAAATCGTTGCAAAGATAAATTAATCATTTGGTATATCATGAAATCTGCCAGCGAGTTCTTCGGTTTTGACGATATTGATACACGTATGTGAATCAATCGAACGAATCAGAGGAATGAGCTGGCGTTTTGCTTCTGTGTTGATGACAGAGTAGATCAAAGTTTTTTCTTTTTCTTCGTAACAGCCAATGCCCTGAAACAGCGTGGCATCGTGGTTTGTCGTCTCGCGGATCGTTCGATAGATCTGTTCTGCATGATCCGATATGATAAATAATGTTTCCTTCTTATACCGCTTGTACAATAGCTGTACCGCCGGTTGTCGTGCTGACATTTAAGCACAGGCTGATGGCAAATCCATTGATCAGACCGCCGAACACGCTGTTCAGCATGGCGTCCTGTGTAAATACATAGGCAGGCAGCACATCGACGAAAATACTTGACAGAATGATCGTGAGGATCGAGTAGAGTGTGAATTTCCGCCCGATGAATTTGAACCCGATATAGATCGGGAAGAGATTCAGGATGACATTAAACAATGTATATGGAACGTGAATGTGCAGGAATTTCTGGAAGATCTCCTGCAGAAGCAGAGATAAACCGGAGAAACCACCCGGAAATAATCCCGCAGGACGTGCGAAACAGCACAGATTCCATGCGAAGATGATGGACGCGAGGATAACGATGAAGATCCGGAATACCTGATAGAATTTCGGGTGTTTGTATTCAATGGACTGGAACATGGCGAACCCTCCTTTGCGGTGTGTGGAATTTGTGGATATGTTTGTATTTCATTGCTGTAATATAAGATGCATTGAAACTAAGAAGTACTAGATGTTCTGATATATATATAGTTGTAAGTGTACGCAACCGCCGCCAATTCGCCATCCGTGACTCAGTGGCGGCTGTTTGAACATCGTGTTCAAACATTGCTGATTATACTCAGAACATCAAGAACGTCTAAGTTCCAAACATATCCATATTACTGCAATGAAATACAATCATATATCTACAAATTACAGAACATCTTAGTGTTTAGTTATTTGTTGCTTTCTTTCAAATTATAAATATAGTATACTATGATTAGTTGAATTTATAAATATGAATTAGGTAAAAAGAGGAATGAAAGTGAAGAAAAACGATAGCATAGAATTAGTGATAGAGGACATGGGAACAGACGGCGAAGGAATCGGTCATGTAGCGACCGAGGACGGCAGAAGCATCGCAATATTTGTGAAGGATGCGGTGATGGGCGATACGATCCGTGCCGCAATCACGAAGGTGAAAAAACAGTATGTGTATGCGCGATTGGTGGAAGTAATTAAGCCGTCACCATATCGTGTAGAACCGAAATGTCCGGTGGCAAGACCATGCGGTGGTTGTACATTGCAGCATGTCAGCTACGAAAAACAGCTTGATTATAAATGGAACAAGGTGAAAAACTGTCTTTCGCGTATTGGTGGAATCGAGCATCCAGAAGATCTGATGGAGCCGATTATTGGCATGGAAAATCCGTGGAATTACCGGAACAAAGCGCAGTTCCCGGTGGGACGGGACAAGGACGGAAAGATTGTAACCGGATTTTATGCAGGCAGAACCCATACGATTATCGACACGCCGCATTGCGATATTCAGGCGGAGGGTAATGATGCGATTATCCAGTGTGTGCGGGATTTCCTGCAGGAATATAATATTTCTACCTATGATGAGGAGACACATACCGGTCTGATGCGCCATATCTTAACAAGGGTAGGATTTACAACTGGTGAGATCATGGTGTGCCTGATCATCAATGGCACGAAGCTGCCACATGCGGACGTGCTGGTAGAACGGTTGCACCAGATCGATGGAATGACGAGCATCAGCATCAATATCAATCAGGAAAAGACGAACCGGATTCTGGGAGATACATGCAAGACCTTATGGGGACAGGATTATATCACGGATTATATCGGCGATGTGAAATATCAGATATCACCATTGTCGTTCTATCAGGTAAATCCTGTGCAGACAAAGAAACTGTATGACAAGGCATTGGAATATGCAGATCTGCAGGGTGGAGAAACAGTCTGGGATCTGTACTGCGGTATTGGAACGATATCTTTGTTCTTGAGCAAAAAGGCAGCGAAGGTGTATGGTGTGGAAATCGTCCCACAGGCAATCGATGATGCGAAGGTAAATGCGCAGATCAATGGCATCGAAAATGTGCAGTTCTTCGTTGGAAAGGCAGAAGAAGTGCTTCCTGCTGAATACAAGGAACACGGTGTATATGCGGATGTGATTGTCGTTGATCCACCACGCAAGGGCTGCGATGAGACGTTATTACAGACAATCGCAGATATGCAGCCAAAGCGGATGGTCTACGTGAGCTGTGATCCGGCAACGCTTGCTAGAGATGTGAAGCGCATGGGCGAGCTTGAGTATCAGGTCGAGAAGGTTGCGGTTGTGGATCAATTTTGTCAAGGGGGGCATGTGGAAACTGTTGTCTTACTATCCACACAAAAAACAAAACGTCGTATAAATATAGTAATTGACACGGATTCTTTGGATTTGACCAGAGCAGAGGCAAAAGCAACATA
>CAVKUW010000144.1:0-101698 GCA_963659815.1 Butyricicoccaceae bacterium | reverse complement strand
TGGAGGACAGGGCGAGAGCGTTGGATGTCTACAATGCGATGGCAGGGACTTCGTATACTGATCCGGAGATTATTGAGATTCATACGCTGGAAAGTGGTGTATCACTTACAGTGCACAATGATGCATCGTTTGTTGTGAGTATGGATTCGGTTCTGAATATCTACGAGCACCAGTCAACGTATAACCCGAACATGCCACTTCGGGAACTGATTTATTTTGTGACGATCATCAAGAAGCTGGTCGAAAATAGATATCTGCTCAGCCACAAGCTGGTGAAGATACCGACACCGAAATTCGCAGTGTTCTACAATGGAGATAAGAACAGACCAGAACGGGAAGTGCTGAAATTGTCCGATGCATATGAAAACCAGTCGGATGAACCGCAGTTAGAGCTGATTTGCACCGTGTACAACATCAATCCGGGAAATAATGAGGATTTGAAAAAGCGGAGCCAAACGCTGCGAGAGTATATGATATTTGTTGGATATGTAAATGAGAATCTTGCAAAGGCGAAAAAGGGCGAGAAGGATTATGAGACTGCAATCAGAGATGCAGTGAACCGCTGCATTGCAGAAGATATCTTGAAAGACTTTTTGCTGGAACGCGGAGAGGATGTGCAGAAAAGTATGATGTTTGATCTGACATACGAAAAACAGATGGAGAATGCGAAGCGGGAATGGTATAACGATGGCGTGGAAGAAGGTCGTGCAGAAGGATATTCATCAGGAGTTGCAGAAGGCTATCGCCGTCTTGTAAATTCAATTATTAAGAAAATTCAGAAGAATAAATCTCTTGAACAGATCGCCGATGAACTTGAAGAATCTGTTACCGATATCCAGTCAATCTATGATATTGTGAAGAAACATGCGTCAGAATATGATGTGGATGCAATTACCGCAGAAGTGTTAGAGGTACAGGAACAATATGAGTGATAATCAGAACAACAATCCCAAGGGAATTATAATTGGAATGCTTTGCCTGATCTGGGGACTTGGATCAATCGCAGCGATGCTGTTTTGTTCCAAGCTGGAGAATCATACGGGAATTCTTCTTGTGCTGCTTGGACAGTTTTTTCTTGTGATCGGCTTGATCGCCGTAATCTGCAATAGGAAAGCCAAACCATATCCATTTATTCTATTGGTATTTCCACTTGCCGGGATTGCATTGCTTGTATGTGGAATTTATATCTTGACAAAAGGAGAGATTGCTTTGTCGATGCTGGATCAATATGCACCATACATTTTGATCTGGATATTCCCGGTTGCCGGGATAATTATGATAGCAGGTGCACATGGGAAAATCCGATACCTGAAGCAGGTATGTACGCAGGAGGTTCATGCAAAATGCATCGATATTGAAAGTGCGTCTGCCGCAGGTGCGCATAGAAGAAAGCATGTAACGATGCCGGTTTACAGTATCTCCTATAACGGAGAGGAGAAGCTTCTTGGAAAAGGCATGTACACCAATCTGAATCATTTTGAGATCGGAGCATATTATAACATCCGGATAAATCCAGAGAATCCGGATGAATATCTCGATGAGAATAACAGAAAAGGAAATAACTTGATTTTGATACTTGGTGTCGTACTGCTTGTCGTGACGCTGCCGGCGATTGTATATATGTATATCAATGGAATTTGAGACAAATAAAATAAGATGGAAACCGGTTGTTAGAATAGTTTTATTCAGACGAAATTTACCAAAAATAATTTGAATAAAAAATTTATTTTAGTACTTGATTCATAAAAATCAATCTGTTAGAATACACATATAAAAAGGGAGTAGCTTGCCGGTCGCGGTTCACTTCTTCGTCAAGACAGTTATTGAAACATATAACTCGGAAAGTGATGAAATAGCGAGACTTTTACTGTTTACGCAGTAGGAGTCTATTTTTTTATACCTACTGCAAAATAAAACAAAGAAAGAGAGGTAGAAAGGATGTTCTTGAAGGTTGTTATTTTGTTGGTAGGTTTTTTGTTTCTCGTGAAGGGGGCAGACTGGTTTGTAGAGGGGGCGGCGAGTATCGCGAAGAAGCTCGGGATTCCGCAGCTCATCATCGGTCTGACGATTGTAGCGATGGGAACGAGTATGCCGGAGGCAGCGGTCAGTATCACGGCGGCGCTGCAGAAGAATGCAGGAATTACGATTGGAAATATCGTGGGAAGTAATATCTTGAATATTCTGATCATTCTTGGTGTGACAGCGGTAATCACGAATGTAGCGATCCAGACTTCAACATTTCGTTATGAGATACCATTTATGATGGTAGTTACGATCATATTGCTGGTATTTGGAATAACCGGTGGGGAAGTGACATTTGTAGAAGGTATTATTTTCTGGGTTTTGTTCCTGTTATATCTAGGTTATCTGTTTGTGATGGCGAAGAAAGGAACCAATGAGGAAGAAGGCGAAACAAAGGATTACCCGGTATGGAAATGTATTCTTTTTATGGTGATCGGTGGTGTGCTCGTTGTAAAAGGAAGCGATTTCGCGGTCAGCGGAGCATCTGCAATCGCACGGTATTTCGGTATGAGCGAGCGGTTTATCGGACTTACGATTGTAGCACTTGGCACCTCACTTCCGGAGCTTGTGACATCTGTCACAGCAGCGCGGAAAGGAAATGCGGGAATCGCAATCGGAAATATCGTGGGCAGCAATATTTTCAATATCCTGTTCGTAATCGGTACAGCTGCACTCATCTGCACAGTACCATTTGAGAGTAAATTCATCATAGATACGATCATTGCGGTTGTAGTTGCTGCGATCTTGTGGATCGGAACATATAAGCATAAGGAGCTACGGCGTCCATGCGGCATCTTCATGTTGCTTTGTTATGTGGCGTATTTCGTGTATCTGTGTATGATGTAGATATAAACGAAAAATGAAAGAAAATCAGTTATCAACATTTTGTAGACAACTGAAAATAACGGTGCAGTGTAGAAAAAATTATGCTGCACCGGTTTTTTTGCCACAATACGAATGAAAAACAAAAAACATTCGTAAAATAGCTTGACAAATAAGTTAGTTAGAACTAACATATATACGAATGAAATAATAAAAATGTTCGCATATAGCAGGGAGGACGCAGAATGTTTATCGAAGGAAAAAATCTGGTGAAGAAATACGGAAAGGGAGAAGCGACGGTGTTCGCACTCGATCATGCCGAGTTTGGAGTAGAGAAGGGTGAGAACGTTGTAATCTTAGGTCCGAGTGGAAGTGGTAAAAGTACACTGCTGAATATACTTGGTGGTCTGGATAAGGTGACTGAGGGAAGCGTGCTGGTAGACGGAACCGATCTGGAGAAGATGTCTGCTAAAGAGCTGGAGCTGTATCGGAGAGAGAAGCTTGGATTCGTATTTCAGTCCTACAATCTGACACCGGATCTGACTGTGCGTGAGAATATCGAGATGACAGCAGAGCTTGTGCAGGAGCCGCTCAGTACCGACACACTGATCAAGGAGCTGGGACTGAAGAAGTATGAAACACATTTTCCCAAAGAACTTTCCGGTGGTCAGCAGCAGCGTGTCGCCATTGCGCGGGCAATGGTGAAGAAGCCAGACATCCTTCTCTGCGACGAATTGACCGGTGCCCTTGATACGAAGTCATCAAAGGATGTATTGCAGCGTGTACAGAAAATGAATGATACATATAAAACTACAGTCGTGATTATTACACACAACCTGAACATTGCCGGAATGGCAGACCGGATTATCAAGATCACGGATGGTAAGGTTGTATCCAATCAGAAGAATGCAGACAAGAAACGAGTAGAGGAGATGGAGTTGTAATATGACGATCAATAAGAGGGCTGGGCGCAGCATAAAGAAAAACATTGCGTTTTATATTATCAGTATCATTCTTACGATGCTGACATCTATGGTGATTGTCGCCGCTGTGTCAACCGGACACACACTGACAAAGGTTGTGGATGATTTCGTGAAGGACTATAAGACGGAGGATGCAGAGTTTGTTATCTTTCAGCCTTTGTCCGATGCCGATATGGAGAAGCTGGAACAGGAATATGATGTGATACTGGAATATAGCCAGTATAAGGATATAAATGTGGAAAGCGGAGACTTGAAAGATGCCACAATCCGTGTATTCCCGATGCCGGAGAAGCTGAATCTGTGCGAGGTGCGGGACGGACACGAACCGGGCGATGGGGAAGCACTTCTGACACAGGATTTTGCGGATGTGCATGACATCAAGGTTGGAGATACGATTTCTCTTGGGGCGTATGATTATAAAGTATCTGCCTACACGACGAAAGCGGATTATATCTACATGCTTGAAAAGCTGTCCGGATATATTGACAGTGAGAAATTCGCACTTGTCGTAGTTGACCGCAAGGAGTATGACAAGATTGATGCAGATGAGACAAGCTATTATTCTATCAAATACAATAAGGATAATTCCAAGGAAGTGCGTGAGAAGTTAAATGAAGATTACGTGATTGCAAGCTATATGGCGGCGACTACGAATACACGAATCTCCATGCCGGTCAACGAGGGAGATGCCGTTACGAACATGGCGACCATGTATGCACCGGTTATGTTCATCATTATTATCACACTTGTCGTTATGGTACTTGGAAGAAATATCAGACAGGAACAGTATCTGTTTGGAACATTTCTGGCACTTGGATTTTCCAAGAAGCAGATTATAAGACATTATATGCGGTATGGTGTGCTGCCGGGTGTCGTCGGAAGTGTACTTGGCTTGATCGTGTCCGTTCCGCTGACCGGGTTACTGTGCAAATTCTATATCGAATATGATTTTGAGAAGCTTACTTATACACCGACCTACAATGTACCATCCATCGTTGTAGCATTGGTTGTACCGACCGTCCTTTACTGTGCAGCTATCGCAATTCAGGCGGCAAAGCTCTTGAAGAAGTCACCGGTCGATCTCTTGAGAAACACAGGAAAAGATACGAAGACCGTCGGTGTGATGAAGAAGAGCCATGCAAAGACACAGACAAAGATGCGGGTGCGGAGCGTGATCGGACATCCGGGAAGAAGCATTGTAACAGCACTCGGTGTGGCTGTCGCAGCATTCTGTATTCTGACCGGATTTATTATGAAAGACAGTCTGGATACGCTGATGCATGGCGGACTGACAAGCTCCATCAAATACGAATATCTGTACCGGTTGAATGCGTTAGAGGAAGGTACGCCGGAGCAGGGTGAGGCGTTATTCCAGAATTACTATGAGGTAGAGGGAAACACCGTACAGCTTTCTGCACAGGGAATCAGCAAGGATTCAAAATATTTCCCGGACAAGACGGACAGCGGTGATGTGCTTGATCTGGACAAATATTATCTGACAAGTGCGGCTGCACAGACCTATGGTATAAAGGCAGGCGATACCCTTACATTCTGCAATATTGCAGATTTGAAAGAACACAAGGTAACGATCAGTGGTATCGTGACAGATAACACGCATTGCTATCTGTACACAGGAAAAGAAAATGCAACAGAATTAGCAGGTGTAGACAGCGACGCCTATAACTGCATTATAAGCAAGGACGCATTGGCACTCGATAAAGACCGCGTGGCAAGCGAGACAACCATGACTGTCACAGCAGACACGATGGAGAATATGATGGGACCTATGAATACGATTATTGTTATATTTGAGATCATAGGTGTTGTGCTTGGTGTATTTGTGCTGTATCTGATCAGCAACATGATCGTAGCAGAAACTGCAACCAATATCTCGGTTATGAAGGTGCTTGGCTTCAGACAGAAAGAGATCTCGAACCGGGTACTGAATGTCAATCATATTCTCGTATGCATCGGCTATCTGATCGGAATCCCGGCTGCGTATATCTTTGTCAAGATTGGTTATGCAGATACGATCGAGAATTATGGTATGCTGTTGTCACCGGTTCTCACCGCCAGAACTTTGGTGATCGGATTTGTACTTACATGGGTAGTCTGTGAGATTTCCCTTCTTCTCCAGAAGAAAAAAATATCAAGGATTGACATGGTGGAAGCTTTGAAGGAAAATAACAGAAACGAGTAGATTTCTTCAGAAGCTTTTTGGGAGGATACAGATGGCAAAACGGGTATTTACGGAGGAAGAACGGGCAGAGTATAGAGAGAAAATGCTGGATGCAGGGTTTGACCTGTTGAAGCAGTATGGAATGACACATATGTCGGTTGCCAAGATCACGGAGGCAGCCGGCATCGGTGTGAGTACGTTCTATAATTTCTTCTCGTCGAAGGAAGAATATGTGTATGAGGTCATGCAATATCGGAGAAGAAAGATTCCAGAGCTGATCCGGATTGCATTAAATGGCAAGGAAAAGGCTGGACCTGCAGAGACGCGCACGTATCTGAAGATGATGATCGATGAGCGGTACAGTGTATTTCCAAGTCTGACACCGGAGGATGAGAAGCGGCTGCTGGATATGCTTCCAGAACAGGTAAGACCGGATCTGCAGAAAGAGACGGAGACGGGAATTCAATTCTTCCAGCATATGGAAGGTATCCGCCCGGATGTGAATATTCCACTTGTGGCGAATCTGATCAAAGTCTATGTGCTTGCTGCAGAGGGAAAAGAGATGCTGCATCAGACAGTGTTTGAAGTCACGATGGAGCGCATGCGGGATGTGATCTTGTATGAGATATTCGGAAGAACAGAATAAAGTGTCGTTGAAAAAATTTGTTTGACATTTTCAAAATCAACAAATATAATAACCAAATGAACGAGTAGCAAATCTGCGTAAATCCAGTTTTGCTACTCTTTTTTTGCGTAAAAGGAGGATTTAGAAAAATGGCAGAAAGTAACAAGATGAAGGATATGCCAGTGAATAAGCTCATGATCCAGATGGGAATACCGATGATCTTATCTATGGCATTGCAGGCGGTCTATAATATTGTAGACAGTGCGTTTGTTGGTAATATGAAGGTGGGAAGCGAAGCTGCATTGAATGCGTTGACACTGGTATTTCCGGTTCAGATGCTCATGGTGGCAGTCGGAATCGGAACCGGCGTTGGCACGAATGCGCTTCTGGCACGGACACTCGGACAGGAGAATCCGCAGAAGGCTGCGAAGGTAGCAGGAAACAGTTTGTTTCTTGGAGCGATTATTTATGCAGTGTGTCTGTTGTTCGGTGTGTTCGGTGTGAAAGCATACATTTCGTCACAGACGGTTGATCCACAGGTGATCTCTATGGGAACCAGCTACCTGCGCATCTGTTGTGTGCTTTCATTTGGAATTATTTTCTTCTCGTTATTTGAGAAGCTGTTGCAGGCAACGGGACGTTCCCTTTATTCCACGATCGGTCAGGTCGTAGGCGCAGTGGTAAATATCATTCTTGATCCGATCATGATCTATGGTATCGGACCAGTTCCGGAAATGGGTGTTGAGGGTGCTGCTTATGCAACGGTGATCGGACAGATTGCATCGGCAGTATTAATATTTATCTTCCATAAGAAATTCAACAAGGAATTTGAACATAGTTTTTCCTATATGAAACCAGATGGCAAGATTATTCGCGAGATATATTCCATAGGACTTCCGGCAATCATTGCACAGGCACTTATGTCGATCATGGTGTATGTGATGAACCTGATCCTGAAATTCAATGCAGCCGCCCAGACTGCATACGGACTTTTCTATAAAGTACAGCAGTTTGTGCTCTTCTTAGCGTTTGGATTACGTGATGCGATCACACCGATCATCGCGTTTGCCTACGGAAGAGGAAATAAGAAGCGGATCAACGATGGAATTAAGTACGGGTTGATTTACACCATTACATTGATGATTTTCGGTATTCTTGTCACAGAGATTTTCCCGGGCACATTTGCACGATTATTTAATGCAGGGCAGTCGAGGGAGTATTTTATACAGGCAATGCGGATCATCTCAATCAGCTTCCTTTTCGCAGGCATCAACGTTGCATATCAGGGAATCTATCAGGCATTAAACGGCGGTATGGAATCGCTCGTGATTTCACTGCTCAGACAGCTTGTGATTATCCTGCCGCTTGCGGGTGTATTTTCCATGTTTGTCCGAAATGGGGAGATGGGCGTGTCACTCATCTGGTGGGCATTTCCGATTACGGAGATTCTTTCCTGTTTGGTTGGATATGTGCTTTTGAAGAGATTGAGAAAGAACAAAGTCTTGACATTATCAGAATGAATGCTTACAATCGTGTTAGACGGGTGAGCACCTACCGGCAGTCAGGCTAATGATAGTCTGGCTGCTTTTTTATTTTGAGGAGGTAATGAAAATGTCGATGGCAATAATCTGGCCAATTGCACTTGTAGTAGTATCCAATATCGTATATCAGATTTGTGCAAAGGGAGTGCCAAAAGACATGGATGCAATGGCATCTATGACAATTACATATTTGGTTGGCGCGGTGTGCTCAGCCATTATGTATTTTGTAATGAATAAAAATGGCAACCTGTTGCAGGAATATGCAAAGACAAACTGGGCACCATTTTTTCAGGGCGTTTCCGTTGTCGGGTTAGAGGTTGGTTTTATTTATGCTTACAAAAATGGCTGGACTGTGAGCACGGCGTCGATTGTACAAAGCGCGATTCTGTCGGTTGCATTGTTGGCAGTAGGAACTTTGTTATATCATGAGACAATTAGTGTCAATAAAATTATAGGCATTGGATTTTGCCTTATGGGACTCATTTTTCTTAAGCGGTAACTTCTTTTCTGCGGCTGAGAAACACCGTCCGGAAGATCAGTCTTGCAAGTGGTCCTACAACGATAAGCTGCAATGGCAGTGCCATAACGAAATTCTTACCATAGGTGATAAGGTAATTCGGAATAAAATTGCTTGTAAAGCCATGTCCGTGATAGACTCCGATTATGCTGGCAAATGCAACCTGCCATATAACAGTGAATGTCTGAATGGCAAAGATGATAGAGATTGGTCTATCCCCTGGCTGGACAACCCGGAATGCGCACATCTTGGCGAGACGTCCGGATACAAAATAGGCTAATAATCCGATGATCACGTATTCAACCCACATGCCCTTCAGGGCGATTAAGAAGGTAGCGTTGGTGAAGCGTCCTGTTGCAAGCACGGTATTATATAAGGTCATAACATAGACCATCATCCATGCAGTGATTGCTGTAAAAAATATTGATTCTCCTTTGGTTCTTGGCATTGTGTATCATCCTTTCCTTTTCTGACATCAAAAAAAGACAATAAATATTGCCAATCCGTCTGACAGTGGATTGGCGACATTTATTGTCTTATTTATGTCTATCTTATTTGATTTTTTGCAACGATTGCATTTTAGCAAAAAAATAATTTGAAAGTCAAGAAATTTTTTCGCTTTGAATTATCAAAAAAAGTTAGCTAAAACTAACAATTCTTATTCCATCCCCTAAAATCTTGTAGTATAAAATATTATAAATACGAGATGATAATGTGTATCGGTAAGACAGCAGGAGGGCTTAATAAATGGCGATAACAATTGTTGCAACGGTTATGATCATGATTGGATATTTTCTTGTATTATATGGTAGCGTGGGATTCATTCAGGACAAGAAATTCTTCTCATCTGCACCGCAGGAGGTGTTAGACCAGATTCCGGATAAGAAGGAACGGTTCAAGGGTGCACATGTGATTGGCTGGATCATCGCAATTATTGCACTTGCATTTTTTGCAGGTGCAGTGAGCTTGGCAGCATGGAACGGAATCAAGCATGACTTTGGCTTTGGCAAATTCTTCGGACGTTTCCTGTTCATGCTGTACGGAATGGAGATTTACGATATCTGTTTCTTTGACTGGGTATTGCTTTCCCACTCGAACTTCTTCCCACATTTCTATCCGGAGTTGAAAGGGAAGATGGGATCACATCTGTTTGGATATAACTGGAAGACACACCTGCTGCATTTCGTGATCTATATTCCGGCATGTGCGCTTGTAGCATGGATTTGTACGTTGTTTTAGAAGGAGAATTCTATGAGTGTTTCGGGTAAACTGGCATACCACATGCTGAAGCTTATGACGACGATCGTTCCGTCCATGAAGACTGATTATGCGGATATTGATGCCGCACTTGAAAAGGCACAGAAGACGAACGCGAAAAATAAATATGTATTTCCGAAGGATCGAAAAGCTTTGTATAAGGAAATTTCGGTCAGCGGCAATCCGTGCCTGATTATCCGGAGTCGGAAGACCGCACACAAAAAGGATAAAGCGATTCTGTTCATCTATGGTGGTCAGACGCAGGAATGGAAGAGCGAAATCGGCATGGCAAGATTCTATGGAAATGAGACGGGGATGGATGTGTGGTATCCGATCTATCCGCCGATCACCGCAGTGAATATTACGGTTACGCTCGCGGTGCTGTACGATACATATTGCAAGATGGAGAAGCGTTATGGCGCGGAGAATATTGCCATCGTCGGTGATTCTATGGGCGGCTTATATGGTGCCGGAATCATCAACCGGATCAACAAACAAGGAGCCACGGTTGGCATGCCGAAGCTGTTCATCGGGAATTCTCCGGCGGGCGTTCCGGATACCGAAGAAGACTGGAAGGAAATGGAGAAGTACGAGCCGAAAGATCCGTTTTTTACGGTAAATGCATTCCGGGGAACCGCTGTGATCGCATCCCGAGGAATGGAAACACCGAAGGACACCTACTGCCCAAGCTATATGGATTTTCATAATGCACCGGAGACCTATATGTATTATGCGGAAGAAATATGTGCGGGAAATGTAAGAGCGTACCGGGAGGCTTACGAGCGTGCCGGAGCTGGGGACAAGTTACATATTCATATCCAGCCGGAAATGATGCATGGATTTTTGTTTAGAACGCTTTCATTATACAATTGACATAAACCACTCAACTGTTTCCGGTGCGTAGTGAGAGAAGAAAAGACTCTCGCCGTTGTCGAGTGCTTCGATCGCTGCCATATCTTCGGCTGACAGTGTGAAATCGAAGATATCGAAGTTTTGCTGCATACGATCCTTGTGTACAGATTTTGGAATGACAACAACATCACTCTGCATCAGGAAACGAAGAGCTGTCTGTGCAGCGGATTTGCCATACTTGGCACCGAGCTCTGTCAGAACCGGATTTGTGAAGAAATCATTCCGTCCTTCTGCAAATGGTCCCCACGATTCAATCTGGCAGCCATACTTCTGCAGATATTTCTTGGCTGTCTTCTGCTGCTGGAAGACGTGTGTCTCAATCTGGTTTACCGCAGGCTTAACCTTGGAGAAATGCTCGATATCAAGGTAGCGGTCCGGACCGAAGTTTGATACACCGATCGCACGGCGCTTCCGTTTATACCAGAGGGAGAGCATGCAAAAAAATTCATGGAAGAAAATCTGTATGTCTGTGTGCCGCCGGAGCATGCACTTGCGGGGGCGAAGTCGGTGACCTTTGCAGATATCAATGGATTTAATTTTCTGCTCCGGTCGGAGCTTGGCTTCTGGGATACGATGTGCCGGGAACAGATGCCGGCTTCAAAGTTCCTTGTGCAGACAGATGAATTCGCGTTTAAGGAACTGGTGCGTTCATCGTCTCTGCCAAGCTTTACAACCGATTATGTGCATAAGGATGAGCGAACCTATGAAAACCGGGTGGATATTCCAATCGCCGATGCAGCGGCGCATGTGACGTTTTATGTGCTTGTATCAGATAGGATTAGGTAAAAGAGAAATACACTGTTATAAAAGACATTAAAAAAGATAATAATAAGATAAGGGGGTAAAAATGTAAATAGATAAAAAAAATACCCCCTTAACTTGATGTAAACATAATTAAATTGTATAATCATAAAAGAATTGGAGGTGTTAGCATGGAGTTGTATCGTCGAGAAAATTATTTGAAAAAAATACGTGGATTTTTTCATGATACAGATATGATAAAAGTCATATCAGGGGCTTGCGTTAAAATAGGACTAAATCAAGAGAAACCTAATAAATAAAGGGTTTTGAATGGTTTAAGTCCTATTTTTTATTATCAATTTGAGGTAAAGACAAGGACGGCGCCGAACGAATCTATACCTACAATAGCCGGTTATCCATATTAGATAGGATAGCTCTGGGATTGTGAGGTGAAAAACAAAATATATATAAGATAGGACTTAGAATATGCTTGTTTTAGTGGAACAGGTATGTCTAAGTCCTATTTTTTTCAAAAAGACCATGAGAGAATACAAATTCATTCATTTCGACCACGAGAGAATATTTTGGAATTTTAAAAGTGGAGGTACACTATACGCAAGTCAGGAAGATACCTGATGAACAACTGAATAGCAATTACAGATTCAATGAGAAATCATTGTCATACTAGAAATGTTGTATGGAGTAAAATTCCGCAACACGCACTTGGACAATAATCAGTCATAGCATTGCGAAGAGAGTCGAGGAATCGAGAGAAGAAGATGAAGCAGCAGAGTGTATTTAATGTTTACGGAAGGATAATAACCCATAAGGGAATGAAAAGTTCCTTATCCTCGCAACGGCAAATAGAGGAGATCGTGTTACATATAGGTAATGCGTCGTGAAGCTTTAAGCACTCATCTGTAATTCCCGGGAATGAGTACATTCCGTCGTGTACGGGGCGAAGAGGTGGTTAGAGATAACCGGCGTACACCTACATGCTTCTAAGAAGCTGTCCTGACTGAACTTGTTTTAGCAGGAAATATAAGGAGGATGTAGACATGAGAGGAATTATTATAATGGCGTTTGCTTTATTAGGTTTACTGATGACATGGTCTCTTGCTAAGGCTGCAGGTGATGCAGATAAACGGATTGAGGAATTCCGTCAGACTTTTCTTCTTGGAGAGGAGAGTCAGGATGGGAGTAGTTCAAAAAAAGTTCAGCAGACGGCATAAACATAAGTTGTCAGCAGAAGAGAAACTTGAAAGGGATCTTAAGGATTGTATGAAATGCAAATACTTCTGGGGAAATAATAACAGGTGCATCAATAATAAGTGCTATCGGGAAATGGAAAAAACGGATATTCAGAAACCGGCGAGTGAGTGTGATGGATGTCCTTATAACAAGGGCAGTGGATATTGCTTTCCTTGTATGAAAAAAATCCTTGGAAAGTAGCGGTAGTAATGAATTTCAGATTTAGATTGAAAAGGAGGAAGCAGACGATGAATAACAAAATCGAAGTAATTGGTATTGACCACGGCTGGAGTAATATTAAAACCTCATCGCAGGTATTCGTTACCGGTGTGAAGGAAATTACAACTGAGCCTGCATTATTTGATGGTGTTCTTGAGTATAAAGGAAGATATTACAAGGTCGGGAGCAACAGACAGGAAGTGAAAAGCACAAAGACAGAGGATGATACATTTTATCTGTTAACGCTGGCGGCGGTTGCGAAGGAATTAAGACGAAGGGGCTTGAGCGAAGCAAAGGTGTTCTTGGCGGTAGGATTACCACTGACACGATTTGGCAGCGAGAAGTCCGACTTTGTAAAGTATCTCACAGCGGAAAAAGATATTGAGTTTCGGTTTGAGAATATCAGGTATCATGTGGTAATTGAAAATATTGCAGTATTTCCACAATGCTATGCGGCGGTTGCGGATAAACTTCAGACCTTCAATAAGAAAACCTTGATAGTGGATATCGGGTCATGGACGATTGATATTATGCCGGTCTTGGATAAGATCCCGGATGAATCAAAATGCGTAACCATTCCGAAGGGACTGATAACCTGTATGAGAACCATCAATGAACAGTGCGTTAGGCAGTTGAATGGTGAACTGGATGAGTCTTTCGTTCAGGATATTATGAGATTTGGCAGGTGTGAGATTGACAGAAAGTATTACGATATTGCAAAAGCAGAAATCGAATCTTTTTGTGCGAAGGTGTATAACTCAATCCGAGAGTATGGATACAACTTATCTACAACACCTGTTGTATTTGTTGGTGGGGGAGCATCAGTCATGAAACTCTTTGGAGGGCTTTCGCAGAGCAATATCACTTATATTCTGGATGTTAAAGCAAATGCCAAAGGATATGAACAGTTGGCAATGATGGCACTCAGAAAGATGAAGAAGCTGGCATAGGGGGTGTAGAGGATGTCATTAGAGCATATTGTAAAGCATACTTGCAGATTTAATATTAAGAATCCTCAACATCGAAAGGTCAATGAAGTTCTCGCAGGATTGAGTCCGGATGTATGTAAGTCGAAGAGCCAGTTTCTAATTGATGCGGCAGAGTATTATATCGACCATTTTGGTAAGGAAGCTTTTGTGACAGAATCCAGAGATGAGCAGGAATATGTTACGAGAACCGAGCTTGAAACTCTTAAGAGGCAGATGATTTATGCAGCAGTCAGTGCCGCAAAGGATGAAATCATTCGGATCAGCTTAGGCTCAAAGGATGAAGTAGAAAATGTATCCTATATTTCACGAAACCAGATGGATTCACAGAAAGAGGAAAAGGAACCGCAGGATGATGATACGATTTCAGATTATGCATTAAGCTATTTGCTGGATGGAATGGAGGAATAGGTATGGCAGGAAGATTTTTAGCCGAATTTGGCAATGTATTAGTAGCAATATTGAAAGCAATCGCATGGCTGATATTAAATGCGTTGCAGTTGGTCCTGAATGTGGCAAAGGTCTTCCTCTTGCTGTTAGGACTTGTCGGCAGACTGTTCCTCGCATTTGTGAGAGCAGGAACACCATAGGAAGGAGGCGGTAACATGAAGACATTTGCAAATTACCGAAAGAACCGGAGATTGGTACAATATTTCTTCAGAATGAAGAAGTTATGTGTATAATGGAAGGAGAGTAGTATGCATCGAGTACGGGACAGACCTATGTTAAGTGTCCCGTGTAAATAGAAATGTTCACACAGTAAGAGTGGACAGGCACGGAACACATTAGCCTATCCCTCTTACGGAAAGGGATGGGTGATATTATGAAGAGATTTTTAATTATTCTTTTATTCGTAGCAGTTTTGACATTAGCTGGCTGTAATTCCATGGTTAATGAAATCGCGGAAGCAGATATCAGCTATGAAGAAACAAAAGAGACAGAGGAAAGCAGGGAGCCGGTTATTGCAGAAGAAAGTACGGTGGAAAGCTCTTCTGAAAACAAAACAGAGTTTCAAAGCAATAAGGATGAAGTTGAAAGCAGTGAAGCTCCTGTAAAGGATGAAACTGAAAATCAGCCTGTTTCCGAAAGCAGGGAGAATCAGACAGAACAAAGAGAAGACCCACCGGCATCCACAGAGCAAAGGGAGGAAACACAGCCCCCGGTTCAGACACCAGAGCCTACTCCTGAACCGACACCGGAGCCAGAATATACACTGGCAGGATATAATCCGGGTACTGTGGTATCACTTGCCATTGCAAAGTGTCAGGCAGGCGGTATGATTACAACGCAGGATAACCTTGCAAATGCTTTGGCAGAGGGCAGAATTACGCAGGAAGAGTATAACGAGTATTATCCCTATGATGGTTTGGAGAGCAGTTACTACAGTGTGTTTGTGGAAACTGACTTAAATATAGCCAGTACGACTTCCGGACAACCATTAAGAAGTGAAGATGCTATTGCAACTTACATATCGGATATGCTCCTTTTGGAAAGTAACACGGTGTTCAATGTGGTATATGCGGGTGTGTACTCCAGAAATGGAACTGACTTCTATGAGTTCCGATGTCTCAGATAACAAATTAACAACAAAAATTGCAGGCCATGAAAGTGACCTGCTTTTTTTGTGCCCATTTTTAAGGAGGAATGAAAAGTGAAACAAAAGTTTAAAAGATTTATGGCAGGTTTTCTTGCTGTTCTTACGATGTTCACCACTTTGTTCTCTAACGGAACAACTGCATTTGCAGCAAGTCCGAGTGCGAATATTGCCTTCTGGAATGCTTCTGTAAAGAATACCGGGGAGGTAAGTGAGTTAAAGGCAGGCTACAATCATGGTAAGATTTTGTACTCTATGATTGATGGCAATGCAGCCTATTGTATGAATTTTGGACTGGCGGCTGATGGTGGTCAGCTTATGAACAGCTATGATAATCCGAGCACGAGTTTATTAGCAGCACAGGAAAAACAGCTTGCATACTGTCTGTACTTTGGATATGGGTGCAACGCAGCAACAGCACCAAGCAATGATCAGTGCGACCAGTATATTGCAACACAGGCAATGGTATGGGCGATTGTGGCAAATCTTTTTGGAACAGGTTCCGATGATTCGGCAGCTAATAAGTTATGCGCATTCGCACCTAATCCTACCAATTCTTACGCTTACTATACAACGCTTAAGAACAATATCAGTGCATCCTATTATGCTACAAGACCAAGTTTTGCAAGCGCAACCAAGAGTGGAGCAACCACTTATGAATTAAAGTGGAATGAGGGTAATAAGAGATTTGAAACAACCCTAAACGATTCCAATGGCGTGTTGTCAAATTTCGACATTTCTCTCAGCGGATATTCTGTAGAGAAGAGTGGTAACAGCGTAACAATTCATACAACATCTGTGAATACCACAGCTACCACAGCGACAATGAACTCAACTGCAGGTGTTGTGGAGACCACATCAAGCTGCGTGTTCTGGCTTACCGGAAAGTCCGGCTATCAGGAGTTTATTTCTGAGAAGCCTTCAGCCGATCCGGTTTCTGCTTATTTCAAAGTCAAGACTGAGAATATCGGTTATGGCAAGCTTATCAAGCAGGATGAAGAAAGTGGGGTAAAACTTCCTAACGCAGAGTATGGTATCTATACGGACAGTGCCTGCACGAATAAGGTGGACACTCTCAAAACCGGAAGTGATGGAACGGCTACTTCCAAGGCACTTGTTGCCGGAACTTATTATGTGAAGGAAATCAAGGCTCCGAAGGGGTATGTGTTAAGTGACAAAGTACACACCCTTACTGTTAAGGCGGGACAGACCACAACCTTTACGGCAACTGATAAAGAGCAGCTTGGAGCGATTACTATCTACAAGGAAGGTGAAGTCCTTACCGGATGGAATGGCAGTAACTTTACTTATGAAGTGCGGAAACTGCCGGGAGCGGTCTTTAAGGTGACTGCTGGGGCAGACATTTACAAGGCAGACGGAACGAGAGTTTACAGCAAGGGTGATGTAGTTGCAGAGAGCCTTACAACCGGAAGTGATGGTCAGGTAGTTCTTACAGACCTTCATCTTGGAACCTATGTGGTTACTGAGATTAAGAGTATTAACGGATACACCATCAATCCTACTCCAAAGACTGTAAATGTGGAGTATAAGGACCAGACAGTGAAAGTCCAGTATGAAGCAGCCACCATTTATAACGAGAGACAGAAAGCAGAAGTATCCGTCATCAAGAAGGATTCGGATACTGCTAATCCGTTAGATGGCGGTAAGTACACTTTGTATGCAGGCAATGATATTAAGAACTATGCCGGTCAGGTGATTGTTACCAAGGGTACAGCCTTACAGACAGTTACCACAGGCGAAGATGGAAAGGCAGCATACACTTTGGATTTACCGATTGCAAACAGCTACTATATTTCTGAGACACAGGCACCTTACGGCTATGTGAGAAACAGCAGCGATGTTTACAGCTTCAATTTCAATTATCTGTCAGAGAATACAGCAAAGGCAACTTTTAGCCATGAGTTTGTAAATGACAGAACTACTGCAAAGATTCATATCTACAAGGTGGATAAGGAAACCGGTCTTGCAGTACCACAGGGCGATGCTTCTTTAGAGGGAGCAGTTTACGGTTTATATGCCCGTAATGACATTCTGCATCCGGACGGAGCTACCGGAGTCGTATTTAAAGCGAATGATTTGGTAACTACCATGACAACGGATGCCAATGGCGATGCAGAAGTGAATAACCTTTATCTTGGTAATTACTATGTGAAGGAAATCACTCCACCGGAAGGATACCTTTTAGACGAGGAAGAGCATGATGTAGTCTGCGATTATGAAGGTGATCTTGTTGCGGAGGTATCAAGAAGCACAACTTCCAAAGAGCAGGTTATGAAGCAGCCATTCCAGTTGATTAAGGTATCTGATAATGGAGATGATACAGAAGCTCCATTGCTTGAAAAGGCAGGTTTTACAGCTTACCTTAAGTCATCTTTATCCGTAAAAGAAGATGGCGGTTATGATTTTGACAGTGCAACTCCTGTTGTAATTGGTGCAAATGGAGAGACTGAAGCTTACACAGATGAAAAGGGACATCTGGTAACCATTCCTATCCCTTATGGAACTTATGTGGTAATTGAGACAGTAACTCCTCATAATATGGAGACAATCAAGCCATTTGAGGTTCATGTTACGGAAAATCATCCGACAGAGCTGCAGGTTTGGAGAGTGTTTGTGGACAGAGAGTTTACAGCAAAGCTTCGTGTGATTAAGAAGGATGCAGATACCAAAATGACGGTTCTTATTCCTAACACAGAGTTTAAGATTTTCAATATGGACACCAATAAGTATGTGGAGATGATTACCACTTACCCGTCCAAGAAAGTCCATACTTCATTCTTTACTGATGCAGATGGAGATTTGATTTTGCCTGATGTTTTACCTCTTGGTTATTATCGTATTGAAGAAGTGGCAGCTCCTTTTGGATATGTACTCAATGAAAACTATGTGGAAGTAAAAGTGGATACTGATACTTTCTACGAAGTGGACCCTGACACTTACGAAGCAATCATTACTGTAGAGTATGAAGATGCTCCTGCTGTTGGTGAGCTTGTAATTGAGAAGAAGGGTGAGGTACTGGATGCATATAAGGGCGGCTTATTTGCAGATTCCGAAGATAAGGAATTTGTTTATAGAGAAGGTTCCCTTGCTGGTGCTAAGTTTGAAATCTATGCAGCTGAGGATATTTACACAGCAGACATGCAGACAGATGAGAACGGAAACCGAAACAAGTATTATGCAGAAGGTGATCTGGTTGGAACTGTTGTAACCGGGGAGGACGGAAAAGCAAAAATTTCAGACCTTCCTCTTGGAAAGTACAGGGTGGTAGAAGTGGAAGCTCCTTACGGTTATGTGCTGAACAAAGAAGAGCTGTTTGTAACTTTCGTATATGTGGATGATAAGACTCCTGTTATCAAGGAAAGTCTGACATTCGCAAATGACAGACAGAAGGTTGATTTATCCGTAGCAAAACTGGATGGAGAGACCGGTTTGCCGGTTTCCAGTGCTGAGTTTGGCTTATATGTAGCGGAGGATATTGTAAATGTGGATGGTAAGGTAATCGTAGAGAAAGATACTTTACTTGAGGTAGCAGTGTCTGATGCAAGCGGTGATATCCAGTTCGTAAAGGATTATCCTCTGGGTCATTACTATGCGAAGGAAATCAAGGCACCTGCCGGATATGTATCATGCGATGATGTGATCGAATTTGATGCAGAGTATCAGGGACAGGAAGTGAAGTATGCAACAATTACAGCAAACTTCCACAATATGCCTACAACTTTTGAGTTTACAAAGGAAGATATTACAAGTGGTGCAGAGCTTTCCGGTGCAACACTGACTGTTCTTGATAAGGACGGAAATGTGGTTGATACCTGGACATCCAAGGCAGGGGAAGCACATGTGATTAAGAAGCTTGTAGTAGGCGAATCTTATGTGCTTCGTGAGGAATTTGCTCCTTACGGATACCTTAAGTCATCGGATGTAACCTTCACTGTAGAGGATACGGAGGAAATCCAGAGCGTTGTTATGAAGGATGAGGTTCCTACCGGGTCAATCATCATCAACAAAGATGGAGAGTTCCTGACAGACATTAACCTTGTAAAAGGTAAGTGGTATGACTTTGTATTCGATTACTTCAAGAAATCTCTTGCAGGCATTACCTTTGAGGTTTATGCAAGAGAGGACATTGTAAGTCCGGATGGTCTTGACACTGTATATTATGAGGCAGAGACAAAAGTAGCAACCATTGTTACAAATGACAAAGGAATTGCCATGATTAGCGATTTACCGCTTGGCAAGTACTACCTTGTCGAGACTGCAACTATTGAGGGATATGTGCTTGACAGTACACCAATCGAAGCAGATCTTTCCTATATCGACCAGAATACCAAAGTGGTATATGCAGGTATGGATGTAACCAATGAGAGACAGAAGGTACAGATTACTGTTATCAAGAAGGATGCTGAGACAAAGAAGGCTCTTGAGGGAGCAGTATTCGGCTTATATGCAAAGGAAGATATTTTCGATGCTGATGGCAGACTGATTGTAGCAGCTGATACTTTCATTGAGAAAGCAGTAACCGGGGCTGACGGAACAGTAACCTTTATTTCAGACCTTCCTCTTGGACAGTACTATGTGAAGGAAATGGAAGCTCCTGCAGGATATGTGAAGTCTGATAAATGCTTTGATGTAGATGCTTCTTATAAGGGTGATGATGTGGAAGTGATTGAATTTGAGGCAGAATTTGAAAACTATCCTACCAAGCTTGAAATTTCCAAGACTGATATTACCGGAGAGCATGAGCTTAAGGGCGCAAAGCTTTCCATTATTGATGCTAATGGAAATGTGGTTTACAGCTGGGAGTCCGATGGAACAGTTCATGTCATCGACAGAATTCCTGTTGGCAAGTATATCTTAAGGGAAGAGATTGCCCCTTATGGATACAGAATTGCAAATGATGTGGAGTTTGAGGTGACTGAGACAAAGGAAATTCAGAAGGTATCCATGAAGGATGAGCTTGTGAACGGAAAGATTATCATTGATAAGACTGACGAGTATACCAAGAAGGGTATTGCCGGAGTAGAGTTTGAAATCCGTGACAAAGATGGTAATGTGATTAAAAAACTTGTGACTGACAGGAACGGTCATGCGGAATCCGGAGAACTTCCGATTGGTGTATTCAAGGATGGCGAGTTCGTGGAGGATATCAAGTATTATGTGGTCGAGACTAAGGCTGCAGAAGGGTATATCCTTGATGAGACTGTGCACGAGGTGGTATTACGGTATGACGATGCAGCTCCTGAGGTTGTAACTTATACACTGAATATTACTAACAAGCCCACAGAAGCGAAGCTTCCACAGACTGGGGATAACTTCAATCCTTGGCTTTTTGCCGGGCTTGGTCTGGCTGCAATGTTAGCAGGAGCAGGTGCTTTCTTCTGGAAAAAGAAGGAAGAGGATGAAGTAACTGAATAAGTATCATCTATATGAGGTGTAGGCCGTAATAGCTTACACCTCTAATTTTTTTGGAGGGATAGCTTTGGTTGGAGAAAAGATAAAGGAATATCGGGAAAGGCGAGGCTTCAGCAGGGAAGAACTGGGGAGAAGATGCGGTTTTGGATGTGATGGAGAACCAATTATCTCAGAATTTGAACAGGATAAAGGTTTCCCGGATCTTGATAAGCTGAAGAGAATTGCAAAGGAATTATGGGTTCCGTTGGAAGTTTTATGCCCGGTGCCTTGTAGGGAGTGTCCATACAGAAAGAAGGTGCGTCAATGACAATCGGTCAAAAGATTAGAATGTTCCGAAAGGAAAGACATTTAACTTTGAGAGAACTGGGAGAGCTTGCAGGTTTTCCAAACAGGGGAGATGTGAGAATTGCCCAGTATGAAAACGGGAGCAGGATTCCTAAGAATGAGATTTTGAATAGGATTGCGAGTGCACTCGGTGTGACTGTAGAGGAGATTGCAGGTGTTGAGTGCAGAGATTGTCCATATAGAAAACGCAAACAGCCCAAAGAAGCAATTATCCATTTGGAAGATGATCCCGGTTATGAAACAGATGTAAAAGAGTATGGAGACCCGGACGAAGAAGGGATTCTATATGACAATTTATATTAAGGAGGACATTTTATATGATGAATTACGAGATTTTTAAGGAAGTTGTGGTTGAGAAGTTTATGGAATATCTGCCGGAGCAGTATCAGGGAATGAAACTTCGTGTTGAACCGATCAATAAGGTGAATAAGGTTCTTGATGGTATCACACTGGTGGGAGACGGAGATGGCAGAACTGTATCACCGACTCTGTATATCAATCACATGTATGAACACTATCTTGAGACAGAGAATCTGCAGGAGGTATTACAGAGTGCTGCCAGAAGAATGGATATGGCATTCAAGGAAATGCCCGAGGTAGGGGATATGAATCTTGAAAGTGCAAAGGATAACATTGTCTTTCAGGTTATTAACACACTGCAGAATGAAGATATGCTCAGGGATATGCCGCACAGAGAGTTTCAGGATTTGTCTATTATTTATCGCTGGGTAGTAAAGGTGGATGAGAATGGAATCCAGAGCTCGGCGATTCGTAATAATCTTGCGGAGCAGCTTGGCATGAATGAAGAGCAGTTGTTTAAGTGTGCTGTGGAAAACACAAAGCGTATTTTCCCGCCGACCGTCAAATCCATGAATGATGTCATTCGCGAGATGTTTATCAGTGACGGTATGCCTGCTGAGGTTGCAGACATGATGATCGGTGAGATGTCGGAAGATAAGATGATGTGGGTAATCAGTAATGACAGGGGCATCAATGGAGCTGGTTCCATGCTTTATGAAGATAATCTCCATAAGCTGGCTATGAAGCTTGAAACAGACCTCTATATTCTGCCTTCATCTGTGCATGAGTGCATCGCAGTATCTACAAACGTTGGAGATCCTTATGAGCTTGCGGAAATGGTAAATGAAATCAACATGGGACAGGTTGCCTTGGAAGATAGATTATCCAATCAGGTATATCACTATGATAAGGATGCAAGAAGACTTACCCTTGCAACGGATACTCCGAATAAGAGACTGGATGGCATGGTTGCAGAGCCGCAGCTTATTTATGACAACGGAAAGTCCAGATAGGAGGCAGACTATGGAGCAGGAGATGACCGTGCAGGAACTGATTGCTCTTATGAATGTCTGGGAAGGGGACTTTATTTTACAGATTGAGCTTAAGGAGGATGATGCGGATGGGAGTTGAAAAGATATCTCAGATGGAAGCAGAAAAAGCCTTTAAGCTCGATGTAGTTAGAGTGAAGCTTGTGAAGGAGGCTTCGCTATATTCGGAGCTTCCTTTACAGAATCCCTACGAAGCAGCGGCTACTATCGGAGAACTTCTCTGTGAAATGGACAGGGAGGTTGTCTGTGTCGTCAATCTGCAATCAGACCTGAAACCGATCAATGTTACCTTCGCAAGTGTTGGTGCACTAAATGAAGCATTGGTGCATCCGAGGGAGATACTCAAGGCAAGCATTTTGTCAAATGCAGCGAGTATTATGCTCATTCATTCGCATCCAAGCGGCAATCTGCTTCCGAGTAAAGAAGATACGATGATAACCGATCGTATGAATTCCGTATGTGAGATGGTCGGTATCCGGCTGGTGGACCATCTGATTGTAGGAGGCGATAATAAGGAATTTTTCAGCTTTAAGGAAAAAGGACTTATGGATAATCCAAAGATTTCCTATACAAGTGATTACAGGAATTTCAGTTTTACCAACAGTCTTGTGGCAGAACGGGAGAAAGGAAGGTAGCGATGGAGAATAGATTTACGGAAGCAGAATTAGCCATTGCGAAAAGCGTGGATTTGACCGCTGTTGCCTCTTATCTTGGTTATACGGTAAAGAAAGTGGGACATTACCATACACTTAAGGAAATGGACTCTATCCGAATATATGATAAAAGCCACTGGTTTCGGTGGTCAAAGCAGTATGATAAGGGCCAGAATGGCGGATCCCAGATAGATTTTCTAAGAGTGTTTTGTGGAATGGAAGTAAAGGAGGCTGTATGGTGGCTTCTAGATTTTGCGGGATACCGGAGAGTTGAAGAGAAGGATAAAAAACCTCCTCTTAAATTTCAGGTGGAATCGGGTAGAAAGCCGGAACCCAAAAAGTTTGAGCTGCCCGTACCTGCACCGGATAACTGTTTTCTTTATTCGTATCTGAATCAGGAGCGGGGCATTAGTAAAAGTGTTATCGACTTCTTTATTTCGCAGGGGCTTATTTATGAAAGCAGGCATTACCACAACATTGTTTTTAAGGGTAATAACAAAGACGGTGTTACGAAGTTTGCAAGTATGAGAGGTGTGTTCGACAGGGAAGGAAAACCTTTTAAGTGTGATGTGGCAGGCAATGATAAGGAGTATGGTTTTAATGTTCCTAACGATGATAGTTCGGAATTGATCATCTTTGAAAGGGCGATTGACTTGATGAGTTATGTGGATATTTTCTCGGATTATGAGACCAACAAGCTGGCTCTAGGAATGCTTGCGGATGCACCGCTTATTACTTTTCTAAAGGAGCATCCGCAGATTACTTCCATTAAGTTTTGTCTGGATGGTGATGAGCCGGGGAGAAAGGCAGCCACGCAGCTTACGGAGAAGTATTATGGTTTGGGGTATGATGTGGAGGATTGTCCGCCGCCTGCCGGATATAAGGATTACAATGAATGGTTGGTTGGGACGAAGCTAAATCTAGAGGTGAGTCAAAAAGTGACGCAGCTTTGCAAAAAGTAGGTCAAAAGGTGACGCACTTTTCAAAAAGGTGGGTCAAAAAGTGTCACACCTGTTTAGCAGGCTCAACATTGAATCAAAAAAGGTGAGTCAAAAAGTTGCGCACCTTTGCAAAAAAGTAGGTCAAAAAGTGACGCACTTTTATAAAAGGTGTGCTAAAAGTGACACACCTATATGAATGTCAGGGGTTTTAGGGGATTTTCCCCTAACTAGATGCACGAAGTGACTTGTGGTCACAAAGTGCGTATCTAGCAGGGGACAGGGCTGTGCTCTGAACGCTTATGGCTTCTGAAAGATTTCTCAAAACACAGATAAGGAGGTGCGGTTGAAGCAATGGGAAATGGAGATGTTAACATAACGGAAATCAGGCAGCCGGAGGAACTGGTGGCGTTCCTTCAACAAAATGATATCCCGATCGTTATGACGGATAAAGAGGCAGAGTTACTGCTTGGCTATTTGGAAGGTCACGATTATGTGGTTGGTTTTTCTGCTGGACAGCTGTTTCGGGGGGACTTGGATGAGGTTCCAGGTGAGATTGTATGGGATGACTATACAGTTGATGATTTGATCGATGCGGTGTGTGAATGGAATTATGAGCTGATTCTTGATATGGATGCTGAAAGGCAGAACCCGAAGGATATGATTGATTTTAACAATAAGCAGAGCAAGTATGAAATCTTAAAGGCGGAAGAGACTGTACTGGATAAGCTTTTCGACCAGACGAAGTATAAGGCAGGCATAGAAAGACTGGCAGAAGAACTGGCAAATCAGTTTATCCGGAATCTTAATAGTAAGGGACTGGATAGCTCGGTTGAGACACTTGTATCGGGGATTAGGGAGCCTGTTATGGGTGGAAAGGCGAGGTGATATTATGTCGGATAGTGGAATGACTATGACGAAGAAATTTCGTTTAAGCACGAAAGATGCAAAACTATTGAAAACGAAAGCTGAAGCGGCAGGTATGACAGAATCAGAGTATCTGCGACTGATGATTTCACAAAAGCCCAATGACTACCCGGAAGTAAGACAGCTGCTTCGGGATTTGATTAATGAGGTAAACCGTATTGGTGTCAATATCAACCAGATTACTTACAACCATAATGCAGAGCTTTACTCAGCTGAAGATAAGGAGAGACTTATTGCCTATATGCGTAAACTGAATATGGCAGTAGCAAAGGTGGTGGATATCGTTGGCAATCAGTAAGATTTTGTATATGAAGGATTGTGGCGGTCACTTTCATGGAAAGCATTTAAAGCAGGCTCTTAATTATGTAATGAATCCGGAGAAGACGCAGAATGGAAGACTGATTGGCGGAATGAACTGTCAGCCGGAAACCGCATTTAAGCAGATGATGGATACCAAAAAGGAGTTTGGCAAGGTAGATAAGCGTCAGGGCTACCATCTTATTCTATCGTTTAAGGAAGGAGAGGTAAGTCCTGATACAGCTTATGAGATTACACAGAAGTTTGTAAAGGAATACCTTGGTTCATTGTATGAAGCAGTTTACTGTATTCATGACAATACGGATCATGTTCATTCGCACATTATATTTAATAGTGTAAGTTTTGTGGATGGGAGGAAGTACCGTTATGAAAAAGGAGACTGGGCAAGGGATATTCAGCCAATAACCAACCGACTGTGTGAGGAGTATGGATTATCCACTATTGATATCGGTGGAGGCAAGGATGAGGACCGTGATTATTATAAAGAACATAATGATTACCGGGACGGTAAGTTTGTGTGGGATAAGATGATAATCAGGGACTTAGATGCCTGTATTTTGCAGGCAGGTGATCTTGATGAGTTTATGGAGTTGCTTCAAAATAAAGGATATGAAATTAAGCAGGGGAAGCATCTGGCAGTAAAGCCTCCCGGAATGGGACGGTATCGCAGATGCAAAACCCTTGGTGATGATTATACCGAAGAAAGCATATGCCGTAGAATAGGGGAAGAGGATTTATCCTTTTATCGGTCAAATAAGGAGTTTAAGCCAGAGATTGTAAAGTGCTATGTCAGACGATATAAAAGAACCAGACTGAGCGGATTACAGAAGCGTTATTATGCAAAATTGTACCGTATCGGCAAGCTGAAAAAACGACCATACTCACAGGTGTGGAAATATAAGAATGACATTAAAAAAATGGAGAAGTTGCAACAGCAGTATCTGTTTCTGGTAAGACACGACATCCACAGTATGGAAGAACTTGCCTCTACTGTGGTCAACCTGACGGATAAAAGGAAAGAGTCATCAGCAGAAAAGAGCCGGGTATACCGTGCAAGGCAAAGATACAAGAGCCTGTTTGATGTTGCAGGGCAGATGGATGAATTGCAGAGTGCAGAAAACAGTTTTCAGATGGGGGATAGGTTCTTTGCAAAGGAGCATCAGATGTGGACGGAGCTAGAGACGAAGCTTAGTGAGGAAGGATATTCTTATGAAGAGATAAAAAAGCTTCGGGAGTATTACAGAGAGCAAATTGCTCATGTCAGTAATAAAGAGCGAGCTTCCACCAAGGAGCTTAATCTTGGCAAAGCCGTATGGAAGGATATGATCAGTGAGGAAACAGATGTCACGCTCCTTTATGAAGACAAAAAGCAGGAGAAAACGCAGGACAAAATTATTACAAATCAGCCGAAACGATAGGCTGTATTTTTTATGGAGGTAATTATGGAACGAAGTGTAGAAGATGCGATTAAGCGTAATAACCATATCACCGAATTGCGTGATGCGGCAAAGTACGGACCGGAGGTTGTTGATCTTGTGCAGGCCGATATGGATTACGGACTTACGGTGGAACAGACCAAGCTTTATCTGAAGCGTAATCTTAAGTTCCCACAAATGAAGATGATCTCACTATGCCTAAGAAAAGGTGCAAGTGATGCTTTTGCCCAGCTTGTAACAAAGTACAACATGGAGGGTCATCAGATACAGGTAGCGATGGAGTTTTTTGAAAAGGGTGTGACTCTTGAAAATATTGAAACGGTATTCGCCAAAAATGAAACTCCGGCTGTAATGCGAAAGTCCTTTGAAGCAATGCTTGAGAAGGTAGAACAGGTGCGTTCTTCTTCAGAGGTGGCACCGGAATATGTGCAGGGGCTTGTAAAGCAGATTGAGGAGGCTGTGGCGAAAATACAGTTTCAAGAGGAGCGATATGATGAACTGAATAAGAAGCTGAAGGTATTTGAAAATACAAAAGCAGATGCAGAGGTTCATGATGGACTTGTTAAAAAACTGGGAGATACAGAGGCTGAGCTTAACAATCAGCAGGATCAGGTGAACAGAGCCAATGCCACGATAGCAAGGCTTCGTGAGCAGATTGAAGAAAAGAAGAAGGAGATGGAGAAGATGCAGAATCGAATTGATACGTTAGAGGATAAGCTTGTGAATATGGCTACTGCAAAGGGTGCAGATGCAATACCTAAGCAGCCGGAAGAAACTACGGTAAAAACACCTGAAAAGAATGATGCTGTAAGAGAGGATGTAAAAGTACCAGGAAATTCACAGACATTTTTTGATGAAATACCTGTAATGGAGAATCCTTATAAGATTCCTGTCTTTTACCAGTTACCTGTGGTGGATGCAAGTGGCAGGGTAGTCCAGCATGTGCAGGTGGAGAGAACGGTAAGAAAGGGTAACCCGGAAGCATTTTCAGGATTGCTTGGTAAGCTTGGCTTTATGAAAAAGTCCCGTCAGGACATTGTAAAGCTTCTTGCCAGTGGTGATCTGGTTCCGGCGCAGCTTGTGCAGATCAGGGTTGCTATAGAAAAGGGGCTTACCGAAGCACAGCTTGTAGAGCTGATCAATAATAATGTCTCAGCAGAGAAAATGAAAGAGATTATTGATATCGCAGTTCTTGAAAACAGTATGGATTATTAGGAGGTAGCTATGGGATTGACAATTATTAGTGAAACTGTGAGTGAGATATGTAAGGCGGGGCACAGTTTTTCAGACAGAGAGAAGGAGTTTGTTGTCCAGTTTGCTTTTAAGAGTGGAGATAAGACCTTAACCAATCAGCTGATAGACGAGCTTTCCCAGTGTGAAGATGGGCAGGAATCACAGAGCATTATGGAACAGTATGCCAAGATGATTGATATGAAACCTAGGTGGGTGAGTCAGATTGAAAATCTGCTTGTTTCCATCGAGATGTATCGTATTGAGGAAGAGAAGGCAATCAATCGTCTTGCGGAAGTTTTGACTGCGTATGGTGTGAATGTGACAGAAGAACAGGTCAAAAGGGCAGATGCAGAAGAAATCAAAGAAAAGGTCAATGAGAGCAGAAGGGAGCAGGAAGAGCAGGATGAGGAGCGTGAAAATGCAGAACAGTCCGAGCAGTATGTTCCTAAATGCACACTCAGAGAACCAGTGTTATAAGGAGGGATTTTAGATGGCAGAAGAAATTCAGGAAGCGGTGCAGATTATCCGAGTAGCCTATGATGGTATTGAGATCGCCATGAAGGTAGGAAGTGGTGGTATTCATGCCATGCAGAAGGCAATCGACTTTTTGAAGGGGATGCTTGATTATGAGAAGACGCTTGGTAAAACATCCATGAGAAAGCTCCTTATGAAGGGTGGAGATTTGCAGGTATTGCAGTTTGAAACCAAGGATATGAAGAAAGTTGAAAAGATGGCGAAGAAATACGGGATTCTTTATTCCGTATTACCGGATGTCAATAAGAAGGATGGTTTGAGTGAGGTTATCTTCCATACAGAGGCAGTTCCCAGAGTGAATATGATGATACAGAAATTAAGTTTTGGTCGTATCGCTACCTTTGACGATTACTTAAAAAACGGAGATGAAAAGCGGCTTGGGAGGCTGATGGATTTTCTTAAGAGTCAGAAAATGGGAAACGATAAACTCCACACTGCAGAAGGTGCCAGAGCCAGTGCGGCAATGGATGGTCTGATTGAAAAGGTCGGACTGTTTGCAATGGAGAAGCAGGGTATCAGTGTGGATGCTGTTAAGGAGAATTTCAGTATTGATCATTCACAGGCAGAAAATGTGTTAAAATAGTTAGAAACCATTGGTGTGTTAGGTGCGGAGAATGAAGCTGGGGAGCATAAGGTTATTATGGATAAGGATGCCTTTATAAATCGTATCAAAGGATATCAGAACCTTGCAGAACGCATGATGGCAGTATCTGCATCCAAGAATGCAAATCTTTCCGATATCACAATCAGTAAGACACTGATTGTGCAGGAGAATGACCATGCGGTAAAAACCAGAGTGCCGGGAACCTGGGGCGAGAATGCCCGCTATGTGTGGATTAAGAAAGAGAATATCATGGATATTCACAGCGGAAAGACCATGCTCACTTTCATTGACAACAGCAAGAGTTATAAGTTGTATGATGAAGAAAACCGTGTGACGGAAACCAAGCGTGGCGATGAACTTTACAGTCATTATGACAAGGTAGAGTCCTCTGTGCGTGAGAAGTATGAGAAAACGCAGGTTAAGGAAAAAACCAAGACAAAGATTGTGCAGCAGAAAAAGACCGGTACACATACAGTGAAGAAGAGGTAGTGCCTATGCAGACAAGTAAGAAGAAACCTTCCATGGTGTTTTTGCTACTTGGTGCAGTACTTACCGGGTATTTGGGATACCTGATTGGCGGAGCGTGGGAACAGGGCATTGATTTGATGGAGTTTATGGACTGTTTCAATGTTGTATGTGCTGCTCCTTTTGCAAATTATTTCAATAAGAATAGTGTGAAGTGTATAGCCATAGTTGTAGTAGTCTACGCTATGGCTGTTATTATGTATTACACCAGTCAGAGAAACTATATGCCCGGTAAGGAATTTGGTACGGCCAAGTTGGAGACTCCGGTGAGGGTAAATAAGATTTTGATGGATAAGGATGAGAACTTTAATCGTATCTTAAGTCAGAATGTGAAGATGTCACTGGATTTCAGAAGGTTGAAGTTGAATGGAAACATTCTTATCTGTGGTGGTTCCGGTGCAGGTAAGACATTTTATGAGGTAAAGCCGAATCTGATGCAGATGCCTCATAACTGTTCTTTTATCTGTACCGATCCAAAGGGAGAAATCCTTAGAAGTTGTGGTCAGATGCTGAAAAACAATGGCTACAATGTGAAGGTTATCAATCTCTTGGAGATGGACAAATCGGATTGTTATAATCCCTTTTCCTATATCCGAGAGGAAACGGATGTGGTGAAGTTGATTACAAACCTTATCAGTAATACTACACCAAAGGGGGCAACTCCTTCAGACCCGTTCTGGGAAAAAGCGGAAGGATTGTTCCTGCAGGCTATTTTTTACTATGTATGGCTGGAGGAAAAGCCTTGTAAGAGAAATTTTGAAACTGTGCTGAAGCTTCTCGGGGAAGCAGAAGTAAAGGAACCGGGGAAAGCATCAAGACTGGATGTGCGAATGAAGTTCCTTGAAGAGAACTCTCCGATGGGAGTAAATCATCCGGCGGTAAAGCAGTATAACAAGTGTATGCGTGGTGCGGGTGATACGGTCCGTTCCATTATTATCAGTGCCAACTCAAGACTGGCATTTTTGGAAAATAAGCAGGTATTAAGGCTGCTTTCCAAGGATGAGCTGAATCTTGCAGATATTGGTATCGGTGTAAATGGAGACGGCGAAACAAAAACTGCATTATTCTGTGTTATTCCCGACAGTGACAAGTCCTATAATTTCATTATCGGCATGTTATATACGCAGATATTTCAGGAGCTTTACTATCAGGCAGATTTTAACTGCGGTGGCAGACTTCCGATTCATGTCACATTTATGCTGGACGAATTTGCAAATGTTGCTTTGCCGGATGACTACTGTTCCTTACTTTCTACCATGCGAAGCAGGGAAATCAGTTCCATTATCATCATTCAGAACTTTGCACAGCTAAAAGCACTGTTTAAGGATACCTGGGAGACCATTCCGGGTAACTGTGACACCTTCATATACCTTGGAGGTAATGAACAAAGCACCCATAAATATGTGTCTGAACTTTTGGGAAAAGGTACAATTGATAAGAAATCAAGCGGAGAAACCAAAGGCAGACAGGGAAGCTCTTCAAGAAACTATGATGTACTTGGGCGTGAGATATTCACACCGGATGAAGTCAGAAAACTGGATAATAAGAAGTGTATTATTTTTATCCGTGGCTTTGATCCGATTTTGGATAATAAGTATATTCCGTTCGGACATCCTATGTTTGACCAGACTGCTGACGGTAAAGGGGAACCTTATGTGCATAAGGTAGATACAGATAATCCTCTCATTGGTCCACCGTTTGAAATTCTGTCACAGAAGGCGGTGGAGCATTATATGAGGCTTCAGAAGAAGGGTGAGAATATCTATATAGATACGCTTACTTATGATGAGTTTATGCTGCTTGGAGATTTGGAAATGAGCCGTAGATTTACTGAACTGGAAGAGGAAAGTGAGAAGGAAAAGCTGAATCGTATACAGGATAATGAGCTTGAATATGTGCAGGAGCAGACAGAGCCGAAACCTAATGAGGAACAGGATAAAAAGGATGATACTGACTGGGAAGATAGCATTGCAAACCGAATGATTCACTGGTCATATACAGCGGAGCAGAAAATGTTACTTGCAAATGCCATGGAGGCAAAGATTCCAAAGGCAGTAATACTGTCATTCTTTTATCCGGAAAATTCAGCAGAGGAGATGTCAAAGGTGTGCAGGCAGTATATTGAAGAGCATTAGCTAATGTAAAAAGCGTGTCGGTGAAAGCCCGACTTAATCTTTCTTTCCGGGTTTATCCCGTTTTGAATAGAGCAATTAATTATGCAGAGACAAGCCGTGTATCAGATGATATGCGGCTATTTTTCTGCCCAATTTCAAGAAAAGGAGATTTTTGATTATGAAGAGAGAAAACGTAGCAACAGTAACTGAAAACACAACTAACGGAGGTAGCAGCATGAAGGGATTATTCAGAGGTATGAAGAAAAAGGTAATAGCAGGTGTGGCAGGTGCAGCAATGGCTGTGAACATGCTTCCGATTCAGGTATTTGCGGCAGGTGGAGATACTTCAGCGATCACACAGCCACTTGATAACTTAAAGACTTTGGTTATCGCAATCATCGGTGCCGTAGGTGTCATCATTCTTGCAAAGAATGTAATGGAGTTTGCACAGGCTTATCAGCAGCAGGATTCTTCCACAATGAACTCTGCACTTAAGGGTATTGTGGCAGGTATCATGATGGCGGGTATCTCTACTGTATTAACCTTCTTAGGCTTCTAAGATAAAGGAGAGATAAAACGTAGGAAGGAGATGTAACAAGTATGGATATTTTCAAACTTGGAGACAAAATCCTCGCTTTGCTAGAGATGGTGTTTGGTTTCTGGAATAACCAGATATCATTGGTATTTTCCATGTTGGGACAGTCACCTGTTGACTTTAAGGGTGGCGGACCGTGGGCGATCATCGAGGGAATAGAGCCAATCTTTGTGGCGGTTGGTTCTTCCCTTGTGGTATTGTTCTTTGTCATCGGCTTTTGTTCAGAGAGTGTAGATGTAAAAGAGGAAATTCGTTTTGAGTCTATATTAAGAATGCTTATCAGACTGGCACTGGCGGAATGGTTTGTGGCAAACAATGTCACGATTATGAGGGCATTTTTCAGTACAATTGGTAATCTGGTAAATGCACTGTCAGCGGGAACCACTGTACAGCTTTCCATTGACAGTACGCAGGCAGATGTTATCAAGAACCTAGGTTTTGGTGAAAGTCTTGTTATGCTGATTTTGGCTGCACTGCTGTCAATTATTGTCATTATTTGTGGCTTTTTCGTAATTTATACAGTGTATTTCAGATTCCTTAAAATTCTGATTATCGTGCCACTTGGAGCATTGGCATTCTCAACAATGGGTGGAAACAGGGCAGTAAGTCATACAGTAGTAACTTACTGTAAGTATTTCTTATCCGTTGTACTGGAAGCAGTCACTATGGCACTTGCAATTATTGTATGTAATGCCTTTATCAGTGCAGGGCTTCCTTCCTTTACGGGAAGTTATGCTGACTGGGCAAAAACGCTTATCTATCTGTGTGAAATGACATTTACCATTGCAATGACAGTAGGCAGCGTAAAGGGTGCGCAGTCGCTTACAAGCAAGGCGTTAGGATTATAAGGATGATCGGATGGAAAAGACGATGAAGTTACACAGCCAGTTTGGTGGGGAGTATGATGTTTCGTTGGAAATCAATACCTACCTCAATAACGGGTGTATGTATATAGGTCTTAGGACTTATGAAGAAGGGTATTCGGAGCCTTACGGGGATATGACAGTAAATCTTGAGGGAAAAGCACCGGATTACTGTGGATATGTAGACCTTAATAATATGCCGGAACTGGAAAAGTTTATCGCAGACAATGATTTGGGGGAATTTACGGGACTTACGAAAAGAAGTGGCTTTTGTGAATATCCCCTTTATCTGTTCAATGTGGATAAGCTGAGAGAAATGTGTCCTGATGGAATGCAGGAATATGAAGCAAGCATTGGCAAAGCAAGGGATGTAAAAGTTGTAGAGAGAGCGAGGTGAGGGAATTGGTAATCGAGATAAATAAGGACATTGACCGTTATCAGGAATCAGTGGCAATGGGACTTACAGCGAAGCAGTTATTGTTTTCAGCAGCCAGTGTGGTAATCGGAGGCGGAATAGTGTTATTGCTTTATAAGTATATCGGACTTACCGGAGCTGCTTATGTGGCAATTCCGTGTGTTGCACCGATCGCCCTTGGCGGATTCTACTCTTTTAACGGTATGAGCTTTTATGAGTATATGGGTAAGAAGTTTTACTTTATGTTTCATAATAAGGCATTACCTTATGTGTCAACGGAGGGCGATTTATCCATTAAAGCTTATGAGCAGTCCCTGAATAATACAGGTAAAAAGAAAAAGTCCAAAAAGGGAACGGAAGTGGAAGTAACCGATACGACTAAGAATCAGGAGGAATTTGAGGCTATGAAGAGAAAGACGAAGAACATTCTGTTGGGAATGGTTGCTGTGATTATCGCAGCAGTAGCAGGCATAGCAGTATATAAATCTATGCATTAAAAAAGGAACCTGTATGACAGATTCCTTAAATAAGGGAAAATCCCCGACGAAGAATGGCATTCCAGTTGCTTTTTTGAAAGAGAAATCTTACTACGATTACCATTTGCTTTTCTTCATCAATCGTGTAGAAAGCAAGGTAATTATTGACTATAACGAATCTAATTCCCCAGCTTGACAAAACAGGGTCATCTACAAGACGGAACTTTTGAGGCATATCGGAAAGAGAGTTAATTTGTTCAGTAGCTACGTCAAGCAGATGGTCTGCGGCAGAAGGGTTTTTTAGATTAAATTCAATATGGTCAGCCGCACGCATGATATCACGCTCAGCGGTCTGGGTGATATGGATCATATAACTCATCCGCGACGTCTGCTCCGGATATCAGCCATAGCTTCAGAAAAAGGTCTGGTATTGCCGGATGCAATATCATCCATACCTTCTTTGATCTGGCTATATAATTCAAAGCGACTAGTTAATTCCTCATAGGCTTCAATGCTCATAACAGCAAGGTCGCCTTTTCCATTCTTCGTTATAAAAACTGGTTCGGGATAACTGTGACAAAATGAAGAAATTTCATTGTAGTTATTCCTTAAATCAGCACTTGATTTGATTGCTGGCATAATGAACACCTCCTTATTTGATAGTAAAATTATACACGAATTTTGCTATATAGTCAATGAGAACGTGAGAATATTATATGCCAGTTTTTGTGAATTTATTCGATTGGCTTCCTTTAGGGAGCAATCCGGGCACTAGCCGGGTTTGTTCCCGGTGTGGTGCGTGAATCCATAGGAAAGCGTAAAGCAGAAAGGAAGGTTGAAGAAATATGGGTTTATTTGCAGACGGATTTAAAGAGCTTAAGAAGGCAAGCGAACCGCTTTATAAGACTCCGAAGTCCATTCAGGAAACCATAGAAATCATGGCAGTTGCAGAGAACGGTATTTTTAAGGTGGCAAGAAACAGATACAGTAAATGTTATCGTTTTCAGGATATCAATTATACGACTGCTACAGAAGATGAGCAGATAGGAATTTTTGAGAGATATTGTAAGTTCTTAAATTCTTTGGACTGTAATTTTAAAATTACGGTGAATAACAAGAATAAGAACATGATTGACTTGAGACAGAATATCCTGCTTGCTTACTGTAATGATGGATATGACCATTTTCGTAAGATTTATAATGATATTATCGAGGAAAAGATTCGTGAGGGCAGACAGGGGATTGAACAGGAAAGATACTTAACCGTCACGATTGAGAGAAAGAATTTTGAAGAGGCAAAGGCACAGTTTGCCACTTTGGAGGCGACAATTCATAAAGCGTTCATTGAGCTTGGAGCAGCGATTATTCCTCTTTCCGGTGATGAGCGTATCAAGGTATTGTATGACTATTATCATCTTGGAGATGAGAACAGTTTCAATTTCAGTATCAAGGAAGCAAAGAAGGTGGGAGCAGATTTCAAGAATGATTTGTGTAACGGAATGATCAAGTTCTTCCCGAATCATTTTGAGGATGAGAGTAAGTTCTGTAGGGCACTGTTCATTAAGAAGTATCCGAGCAGTCTTTCAGACAGGTTTATCAATGAAATCACATCTCTTCCGGTTCATACGATTACCAGTATTGATGTAGTACCTGTGCCGAAGGACTTAACCACTAAGACCTTACAGAAAAAGTATCTTGGTATTGAATCGGATATTATTAAGCAGCAGAGAGTCCGTAATAAGAACAATGACTTTTCTACTGAGATCTCTTATGCAAAGAGAACAGAGAAAAGAGAGATAGAGGCGATTATGGATGATGTCAGGGAAAACGACCAGTGCTTATTCTATGTGGGTGTAACCATAATCGTTATGGCAGAGAGTAAGAAGGAGCTTGACAGTATCTGCAAGACAATCGAAACCATTGGAAAGCGTAACAGTTGTACAATTGATACGCATTACTTAAAGCAGAGAGAGGCATTAAATACAGCACTTCCGATTGGTGTAAGACAGGTGGAGACAATGAGAACCATGCTTACCCAGTCCCTTGCGGTATTGATGCCTTTTAATGTGCAGGAACTGAATGATACTGGTGGTAACTATTATGGTATCAATCAGATTAGTAAGAACATCAACGTGGGTAATCGTAAGAAGCTTATCAATGGTAATGGATTTGTATTCGGTGTGCCGGGTTCCGGTAAGTCCTTCTTCTGTAAGATGGAAATGGGAAGTGTGTTTTTGTCAGGGAATGATGATATTATCGTAATAGACCCTCAAAATGAGTATTTCGACATTGCACAAACATATGGTGGAACCATAGTAAATATGTCCACTTATACGGATAACTATGTGAATCCTCTTTCTATGGATGTGTGGAATCTTGACCAGAACGATACAAAGGGCTTGGTAAGAGAGAAGGGTGAGTTCATGTTGGGTCTTTGCGAGCAGTGTATCGGTGACAGCTTAAATTCCCGACAGAAGTCTATCATTGACCGATGTGTGAGAAAGCTTTATATTGACATTGCCAGAAGCAGGGAGAAGTATATTCCGATTATGAGCGACTTCTATGATTTGCTTTTACAGCAACCGGAGGAGGAAGCAAAGGATATAGCACTGTCTCTTGAACTTTTTGTAAACGGTTCCCTTAACATTTTTAATCATCAGACAAATGTGGATGTGGATAACAGATTTACGGTGTATGGTATCAGGGATCTGGGTGCAGAACTTAGTCCTATCACGATGCTTGTAATGATGGAGTCCATTCAGCAGCGTATTATTGAAAATGGGAAGAAGGGAAAAGCAACATGGCTCTATATTGATGAGTTTCATGTGCTTCTTAATTCCGAGTATTCAGCAAAGTATTTGCAGCAACTTTGGAAGAAAGTGCGTAAGCAGGGTGGTTTATGTACTGGTATCACACAAAACGTAGTGGACCTTTTACAGAATTATACAGCTACCACAATGCTTGCCAACTCCGAGTTCGTGGCCCTTCTTAAGCAGGCGAATACGGACAGTTCAAAGATGGCAGAGGTTATCGGCGTATCGGAAGCACAGCTTCGCTTTGTAACAAATACCGCTTCGGGTATGGGACTTATTAAGTGTGGTTCCGTGGTAATTCCTTTTGATAACCAGATTAGTAAGGATACTGACCTGTATAAGTTATACAACACCAATATACACGAGTTGATCGAGGAAAATAAGAAAAGGGAAGCAGGCAAATGATAAAGCATTTGACATGGATAATGCTGTGACTTAAAATTTCTATGAGGTCGCAATTTGCGACCTCGTGGAAGGATTGTGAGAAAGATATGAAGGATAGTGAATTGATTGGAAAAGTTCATAATGCTGTGTACCAACAGTGTAAGAGTAGAGGATATGCTGCGGTTGTGGATGTTTTGGTGGATGTAGGAGTACTGACTAAGGCAAAGGTAGAGGAATGGAGATTTGGGAAAATTCCATATCTGGAGGCTGCCTGTAGTTGCAATCTGCGACAGTTAAACCTAATATTAAAAGAGATGCGAGTGTATTCTGAGAAGTCAGGTTATAAGCCTTCGTTCTGCTACTATAAAAGATGGGGAACGAAGAAGAAAAACGGGCAAGGCAAGAGGATGGTTATACCATTACGATTCAGTAAAAGTGGAAATGCATCGCTGGAAAAAATATATGCAACGCATTATGTAAAAAAGGATTTTTTCTCAAAAAAGGAAGATAAAAACTTTTATGAGGAAAAATAAAATTTTACCGATTAATCAGGGGTGATGCATTCATATCTTACGGTATAATTTGATTAAAGTCCGTAAAAAACAGAAAATTACGGATTTATGAAATTAATTAAATGAAACGCTCTTTCGTGTATGTAGATAGTTTGATTTAACATACTCTAAAATTTATTCGACAGAGTCGAATAAATGGAAGAAATGGGGATATAGAAAATTCAATAATGATTGAAGTAGCCATTATGGAGATTAACTTCTCTGTAATGGCTATTTTTATACCCAAGAGGGAGGAGGTGCACAAGTTGAAAATTAAGAAGGTGGATGACAAGCCTATGGTTATCCATACCAAGCAAAAGGCGAAGATTCATACCCATAAACCCAAGCAGACTTCAATCAAGGGCAGTAACATCTACACTGTAGAACGTGACCCGACCAAGAAGAGTACGGGAAGTGGAAATTATCGTAAAAGCACGGTTCATCAGGTGCAGAAGGAAGGTCTTATTTCCAAGTACCGCAAGAATATCAAGCAGTCCAGTCAGTCTATCAAGGTAAAGGACAGTTCATTGCGAAATGCAGGAATGGTTGGTGCCAAGGTTGCTACGGATCAGTTAGAAGGCGGTCAGGAACTTCAGCAGGCTTCCATGATTATGTATGAGACTTCAAAGCCAGTGACTGGAACAGCATCAAGAGGAGCTGAATTATTCAAGCGACAGGTATTCAAGAATCAGAAACTGAAAATCAAAAAGGTGGATGCAGGAAAAAGGATTGCCAAGAGAGGGGCGAAGAACACAGCCCAAAAGGTTGCAAAGGAATCAGCAAAGGCAGTTGCAAAAGAGACTTCCAAGGTGGTTGCCAAAACTGTCACTACAACTGCAGCCACTGCGGCGGGTACTACAGTAGCACCGGGAGTAGGAACTGCGATCGGACTTGTGGCAGGAGAGGTAGTAGGAGAAGCGGTTGCATATAAGATGGACCAGCAGGATATGGCAAACAATGTGCGTTCCAGAAAGATTAAATTCTTTTTGGATAAGATGAAGGCACAGGACGAGCAGAGGGACAGTTTTGCGAAGCTGGTAAAAGACATTTTTGTGCAGAAGGGTATGTTTGTTGCAAAGTATGCAGCTAAAATGATTCTGCCGATTTTATTAGGACTGGTTCTTTTGGTCTCGGTGGTTGCCATTCCGGTAGTTGTGATTGTGGGAACGATTTACAATTCACCATTTGCTATATTTTTACCACCGCTTGATAATGGCGAAACAGTTCAGACGGTAGCAAGTACTTATGTGGCAGAGTTTAACCGGGATGTGAATACGAGGGCAAATGAACACACAGGATATTATTCCGGTAAAGTTGTGTATGTCGGATATGAAGGCACCGATGCCTACCCAAGCAATTATTATGATATTCTGGGTGTCTATATGGTAAAGCATGGTGTGGGAGATACGGCAACTGTTATGAATGACACTTCAAAGGGGTGGTTACAAACCATAGTGAATGACATGTGTACTTACACATTGTCAAGTGGAACGGAGGAAGTGACAACCACAAATGAAGACGGAACTACAACCACGACGACACAGACAGTTTTGTATGTGAATGTCACTTTGAAGACGTATGTAGATATGATTTCCCAGTATTCATTTAATGAAGATCAGGAAAAGTTGCTACGTGAGTTCATGAGTCCGGAGTATCTAGGAATGCTTGGTTGGAATCCTGGAGGTGGAGGCAGTAATGATCCGGGAGTCAGTACTATGTCTGAATCTGAGATTCAGGCTGCTTTGGCGTTGATTCCGGAGGGAAAGGCAAAGAAAGCCTGTGATTATGCTTTCCACAGAGTAGGGTATCCATACAGTCAGGAATTGAGACATAGTGGAAGGTATTACGATTGCAGTTCGTTAGCATATTATGCATGGCTGGATGCAGGAGTGGATATCAGCTATGGCGGTGCAACCACTGCAAGCTGGGAAGCCAAGGGACTGGCGGATAACAACAAAACAGTAGTGGTTGAACAGATGCAGCCGGGTGATCTGATATTCTACAGTCACAATTATAATGGTCAGTATTTGAACATTACCCATGTGGCAATCTATGTGGGTGGTGGAAAAGTCGTGGAAGCACGAGGAACAGCATATGGAGTGGTCTACCGAGATACACCTAACTTGGGTAGTATCGTAATGATTGGCAGACCGGATTAGTTAATGGCAGGGCTTTAGGCTCTGCCTGTTTAGATGGAGGTAGCTTATGAAGATAGAGGATATGGTTATGGTAATTTATAACCAGAAGGGGATTGAGAAAAACTTTCTCTGCTCCTTTGAACATTTTATTAAGAAGTATGCAACCGATGCCTGTGATAGCTATTTTGAGATGGCGGAGGTTGTAGCACGACTTCAGGAAACAAAGCAGAAAGACAGCTCCTTTTTTGAGATGTATTATGCAGCCAATAAAACCATATATGCTAAGTTTTGTGGTAGTCTTAATGAACTCAGATTATTTATTGCAGGTAAACTCAACGATGGGATGACGAATGTTTTTGAGGAGAGCTTCTGTGACGAGGAAAGTCTTGATATATTAAGCAGATTAGGGATTTCTACAGACAGAAGCATGGCTGTTGCAAAATTTCCACATTATGAAAAGCTGGAGTCGGATTTATTGCAGGGAGAGATTTATCATAACTTCAATGGCAATGATTACCGTTTGATGGAAAGATATTCTGACAGAAACATGCTTTTGATGGATGTAAATTCCGGTCAGTTTGTGGTAGGTGTCGGAGTCGATTATTTTGCCAGATACCCGCAGGGAGAAGACAGAGATTCTTCCCTTTGCGAAATCGGGATTGAATGGGGAAGTGGTATTTATCTTGGCAATACACCATCAACTATTAACTTTTCGATGCTTCGCAGGGAGTATGGAAAAGTTAAAGAGATCAGTACTATAGAAGATTATAGGGCATCCTTGAAGGAGCAGTTTCATACTTATCATGAACTGGCAAAGAATGAGACTCTTGTGGATTCTGTGAGAGAGGCGGCAACGAATGCCATGTATGAGGTGTTTGGAACCGGAAAGCCGGACAGATTTACTGCTAATCTGAATGCAGGAGATTATGATAAAGGATTTCTTGGGGTTGCTACTCAGGAGAAGCACAGGGGACGATAAGTATGCAGAAGTTTCAGATAGAGATTAAGGAAGAACTTGCCAGAGTAGAAACCATTGAGGCAGAAACTCTTGGTGAAGCCATAGATAAAGCGATGGAGTTTTATTATGGACAGAAGATTATTCTGGATGCAGAGGATATGAAGGGTGTTGACTTTCAGCCTGTGGAACCACAAAAGACAAGATAAGGAGGACGATTACAATGGAAAAAAAGAATAAAGAGATTACTGATAACATGGAGTTTTTGATGAAAGAGCTTCATAAAGAGTGGGACAGATCGGGTGCTAATAAGGCATCCGTTTTTATTTCCCTTGATGAAGTGGAGGATGTGAATAGGGCACTCCTGCTTCGTATTTCTAAAAAGCAGAAGGAGGCAGAAGAGAGTTACATCACATTTAAGCAGAGCGTGAGATTATCAAGGGAGTGTTATATCCTGCTTCGTCTTGCGAGAAAGATTAAGGCAGAGGAAAGCAGGACTTATCGTAACGGAACCTGTTATGAATTTGAAGTAGCTCTTGACAGGGATGAGTTAAAGCTTTTCAAGAAGATGTTTGGTAGGAAGGTGAAGTAAATGGGCAGGTATCAGATTATATATTTGTGACGCAGTTTACGAATACAACACAGCGAGGAGGATTATTATGGGCGTAGATTATCAGGCAAGGCAGATTTATGATATGCAGATTAAGGATGTAACGACTTCTGCGGATAAATGGAAAAGCATCTTAAAACTTGCAGGAAATTTGTACCGTTATGAATTTGACAACATTCTGCTTATCTATGCACAGAGACCTCAAGCAACACTGGTAGCAGACTATGATACTTGGAAGAAAGTGGACAGATATGTTATGAGAGGAAGTAAGGGCATAGCTATATTTCCTTCCAGAGCATTAAATCCACATCTTCGTTATGTATTTGACATTAAGGACACCGGGGGAAGAGCAAGAAATCTTACTTGGGATTTGAATGGAAATACCTTAAAGGAACTGGTAGATTTTCTTAGCTTTAAGGGAGAGGTCAGTCCTACGGATGCTACTGACAGAGTGACATTATTTTCAGTAATTAAGGACTTTACAAAGAGAGAAATCGGAGTCATAATGAAAGAGGAATTCGATGAGCAAATGAACGAATTGCTCCAACTAACAGGTAGTGGGATTACTGAATATGTTCAGGGCGAAAGTGCTGAGCAACCAAAACGTCAGGGCTTACCGGATATGGAAGAGCTTGTGGAAAGAAGCATTTTATATACGGTCGGTACGAGATGCGGATTTGACTTATCTGATGAAGAACAGGATTTCAGTCAGATCGTAAAGTTTTCCGATGAGGAAATGGTTTACCGTCTCGGTTCTCTGGTATGCGATGTCTCCTGTAGTGTTCTTAGAGGTATTAACAGTAACTTAAAAGACATGGAACAGCAGAAGAAATTATCTGCGGAAGGGAGAACTCAATATGAGCGAAATGGCGTTAACGTACACAGAAGTGGACGGACTGCTTTATCCGAACATTCAGATGCCGGCGGAGCAGACAAAGGAATTACAGAAGCTGGGCAAATACGGAAGGATGGCGATGAAGTATCTGGAGGACATGGAGCCTCAGAGATACAAGACACTTCTCAGGTTCGGGAAGTTAGCAGAGAAGATGCAGGAAGTGGAAGCGGAAGCGAACGACTTGTTGGAGGAGTTGATGGAACAGTACTTAGCGAAGCACAAACCGCAGAATCCGTCATCCACGATGGAGATGTGGAAACTTCGAGAACAGGCGAAGATGCAGGCAGAGGAAGTAGTGCTCAGTCAGGTAGTGATGCGTTTCCATTAGAAAACGCATCTGAAGGTTCATTAGATGATGAAGAACAGTATGACGAAGTAAAAAGCAATTCGTCATCAGCATTTGCAATTTCAACCTTGCAAGCAGATGAAATTGCTGCATTTAATAAGGAATTAAATGAGATTGACTCATTTGGAAAAATGGAAGCCGGTGAATATCATCAGGCTTCTTTTTTTGACCCTGAATATGGTCTTACTCCGCAAAAAAAGCAGACTTCAGATTATGCAGAAAAGGCAATGGCAAGGCTTGAACAGGCTCAGCAGGAAGCGAAAGCCGGAAAGTATAATTATCTGAACCCTAAGAAGGAACTTGTGGTTCCACCGGAGTATGTAAAGCAGGTGCTTCTTCGTGGAAGTGGTTTTGAAAATGGCAGAACCAGAATCTATGAAATCTTTCATACAGAGATTGATGCAGGTACAAGAGCCCAGCGTATTAAAAAGGAATACGGACAGGGTGGAGCAGGCTGGTCGATAGAAGGCTATGGACTTCACGGATATGACAGTTTTCACGGTCAGGGACTTCGTTTCCAGTGGCGTGATGAAGAGGGTGAGCATGAAGGTTATGTTTCTTGGAAGAATATCGAGAAGGAAATCGGTGTTCTGATCATGACTGGGGAATACCAGCCGGAGAAACCGAGATTTGAAGATATTGCCATGGATGGCATCAGGGAAGATGATGAGGCAATAGATGCAGAATACGAAGAGCTTGAAACAGTCAGCAGTACGGATGGAATTGATGATTTTGCCATTCCTGATGAACCGGAAAGCTATAACAGTTCCTTAAGTGATATTGAAAAGCTGAACCGTGCCTATAATGAAGGCAGACCTCTTACGGATGAGGAAGCAGCCATTGAAGACCGTCTGGCAACCATGGCAGAGTATGGTCCTGAGATGGAAATGGAAGCAGAATACTATGCAGATTACGGCGAAGAGCCGGAAGCAGAGTTGATAGAAGAGGCTGACACAGAGGTTGTAGAGCACAAAGACAGAAGTGAGTTGCAGTTCATTACTCCGATCGATTATGCGAAACGCATTGAGGAGATGGATGCAGACCTTCGTACTGCTCTTGAGATACTGGTATCAGAGTGTAGTTGCTATACACCGTTTAAGCCTTTTCTTATGGATATCGTTGCTTCGGAATATCTGTTTATGCCGAATAAACTTGATTTTCTTTCGGATGTAGTGCTTAACGGAAAAGAAGAGCGTTCGGCTTATGCCAACAATGAATATGGTTTGATTAGCTACACCTTAAAGCCATATGAATTTGAGGTAAGCTACAAGGACAGAACCGGGGAGCGTGTCAGAGAAACGATCGGATACCGTGAACTGTATGAGGTTTTATCCTATATGGTAAAGACACCATATTATTGTGGTGAGGATCATAGAGAGCATTATGAGAAGATGATGCGTGATGAGTCGGAAAGCAGAATTCCGATTTATCAGCTGTTTCTTGATAAGCAGGAAGAGATTAAGGCAAACAGGGAAGCAACAAAAGAAAGAGCCATTGCTAATGGCTGGGAAGTAGTTGATGGTGGCACGGAAGATAAGAAAATCAATTTCCATTACAACCTGGTGGAAGTTCCAAAAGGAGGAGCAAAGACAAGATTTCAGTGGAATATGGATGCCATTGAAACACTTAAGAAGATTGAAGCGGAAGGGAGACTGGCAACCAGAGAGGAACAGAAGATTTTGTCAAACTATGTGGGCTGGGGCGGTCTTTCGCAGGTTTTTGATGAGCGTAATGCTTCATGGGAGAAGGAATATGCTACACTTAAGGAACTTCTTACAGAAGATGAGTATGCTACGGCTAGAGCTTCCGTAAACAATGCCTTTTACACTTCACCAGAGATTGCCATGTGTATTAACAGTGCACTGGTACAGTTTGGTTTCCGTGGTGGAAATGTATTGGAGCCATCCATGGGTGTCGGTAATTTCTTTGGAAGTATGCCGACACCTATGCAGAGAAGCAATCTGTATGGCGTGGAACTGGACAGTATTTCAGGAAGGATTGCAAAGCAGCTTTATCAGAATGCCAATATCAGTATTACCGGGTTTGAAAAGACAAATTATCCGGATAACTTCTTTGATGTTGTGGTTGGAAATGTGCCTTTCGGGGATTACAAGGTATTTGACCCGAAGTATAACAAGTACAACTTCCATATCCACGACTATTTTATTGCGAAGGCTTTAGATCAGGTCAGACCCGGCGGTATTGTGGCAGTCATTACCACAAAGGGAACACTTGATAAAAGCAATCCTACCATTCGTAAGTATATTGCTGAGAGAGCAGAGCTTGTTGGTGCAGTCAGACTTCCGAACACTGCTTTTAAGGACAATGCAGGAACGGAAGTTACTTCGGATATTCTTTTCTTACAGAAGAGAGAGCGAAAGATGGAGATGGAACCTGACTGGGTGCATCTTGGCTATACGGAGAATGGGATTGCGGTCAATTCCTATTTTGTGGAGCATCCGGAAATGATGCTTGGACACATGGAATATGATACCCGTATCTATGGGCAGGATTCGAGATATACGGTCTGTGTCAATGATGATGAGAATTTCAACATGTATGCAGAGCTGAATAAGGCAATCCGAAATATTTCTGCCCAGATGACCGATTTTGAAAGACTGACCGAAGAGGAGGAAGTAAGCGCCGATGTAATTCCGGCAGACCCTGATGTAAGAAACTTCACTTATACTTTTTTTGAAGGGAAACTCTATTACAGAGAAAATTCCCAGATGATAAGGCAGGATGTATCAGCAAACGCAGAGGAGCGTATCAGGCAGCTGGATGAAATCAGAAACCTTACAAGGGAACTGATTGATATTCAAATGGAAGGATGTTCGGAGGAAACACTTAAGAGTAAGCAGGAGCTTCTTAACGCCAAGTATGATAAGTTTGTTAAAAAGTACAGTTATATCACAGGTAAAAGCAATAAGATGGCATTCCGTGATGACAGCGACTACCCTCTTCTTTGTTCTCTTGAGGAAGTAAATGAGGAGGGAGAGGTGAAGAAAGCGGATATGTTTTATAAGCAGACCATTAAGGCAAAGCCTGTGATTGAAAGAGTGGAGACTGCGGTGGAGGCACTGAATATCTCTATCAATGAGTTTGGCGCCGTAAATCTTCCGTATATGTTATCCATTTATGAGCCGGATATGACAGGCATTGTAGCAGAGGTAAAGGAAGCGACCGGAGAATCAGGGGTAAGATTTTCTAAAGATTTAACGGGAGAGCTGAAACGTGCAGCACTTGTAAAAGAGTTAGAGGGGCTTATTTATTTAAATCCGGCACTCGCCAATGAGAATAACCCGAATGCAGGGTATGAAACTGCGGATGAGTATTTATCCGGCAATGTAAGAGATAAGCTTCGTGTGGCGAAAGCTGCATCGGCAGAGAACCCTGCCTTTGGCATTAATGTGGAAGCACTTGAAAAAGTACAGCCTGAGTGGATTGAAGCCAGTGATATTGATGTAAGAATCGGTACGACTTGGATTGAACCGCAGGATTATGAGCAGTTTATTTATGACCTTTTAAATACACCGAGAAGAGCAAGGGCAGTCAGAAGCCAGTGGTACAATTCCGGTATACAAGTACACCTTAATAAAATAAGCATGGAGTGGTTCATTGAGAACAAATCCCAAGATAAGCGTTCCGTCGCAGCTACCAAGACTTATGGTACGAGCCGAATGGACGCTTATTCTATTTTTGAGGAAACCTTGAATCTTAAGACCGTGACTGTGCGAGATCGAATTGATGACGGGGATGGTAAGTATCATTATGTGGTAAATAAGAACGAAACAATGCTTGCTCGGGAAAAGCAGAACCAGATGAAGGAGAAATTCAAGGAATGGTTGTTTGCTGATCCTGAGAGAAGAGCGAAGTACGTTGAATACTATAATGAGACATTCAATAATATCCGTCTTAGAGAATATGACGGGAGTCATTTGCAGTTTCCAGGCATGAATCCGGAGATTGAGTTAAAGCCACATCAGAAGAATGCCATTGCAAGAATTTTGCTTGGTGGTAACACACTTCTTGCCCACTGTGTAGGTGCAGGTAAGAGTTTTGAGATGATGGCTGCCTGTATGGAGCAGAAAAGACTTGGACTTGCCAATAAGACAGTTATGGTTGTACCAAAGCCTCTTATCGGACAGACTGCTTCGGAGTTCTTGAGGTTGTATCCGCCAGCCAATATTTTAGTGGCAACGGAAAGAGATTTTGAAAAGAGCAGAAGAAAGCAGTTTATTTCAAGGATTGCTACTGGGGACTATGACTGTATTATTATGAGCCATTCGCAGTTTGAGAAGATTCCAATTTCTGCGGAACGTAAGGAGCGTATGCTTCAGGCACAGGTGGATGAGATTGCCTATGCCATTGATGATATGAAGAGCCAGAACGGTGAGCAGTGGACTATCAAGCAGATGGAAAGTCAGCGTAAGAAACTTCAGGAGCAGATTGCTTCACTTGCTGATGAGAGTAGGAAGGATGATTTGATTACCTTTGAGGAGCTTGGTATTGATTCCATTATGGTAGACGAGGCGCATGCGTTTAAAAATCTGGCGATTTTCTCCAAAATGAATAACGTATCGGGTATCAGTTCATCCGGTGCAAAGAAAGCAACGGATATGCAGCTTAAATGCCAGTATATCAGTGAAATCAATGGTAACAGAGGTATTGTGTTTGCAACGGGTACTCCGATTTCAAATACCATGTGTGAGATGTATGTCATGCAGTTATATTTGCAGAAACCGACATTAGAGCAGATGGGTATTTACCATTTTGATTCCTGGGCGGCAAACTTTGGGGAGGTTACGACAGCGTTAGAGCTTACGGTGGAAGGCAGTGGTTTTCGTTTTAAGAGCAGATTTAATAAGTTTACCAATCTGCCGGAGCTTATGAATATCTACCGTGAAGTGGCAGATGTGCAGACGGCAGATATGCTTGACTTGGATGTGCCTGCTCTTCGTGGCGGTAAGGCGATCATTGTGGAGTCGGAGCCTGACTGGTATGTAAAGCAGGTCATGGAAGATTTTGTGGTAAGAGCTGAGCGAATCCGTAATGGTGGCGTAGACCCTTCCGTAGATAATTTCCTTAAGATTACCCATGAGGCGAGACTTCTTGGTACAGATGCAAGACTGATTGATAAGAATGCACCGAATAATCCTGATGGAAAATTAAATAAGGTGGCTGAAAACGTGTGGAATGAGTACCAGATGCATAACCGTGACGGAAAGATTGGCTGTCAGCTGATTTTCTCCGATATCGGAACACCGGGACAGGATAAGGACTTTACGGTGTATCAATATTTAAAGGATGCACTCATTCAGTATGGCATACCGGAGGAAGAGATTGCATTTATTCACGATGCCAAGACCGATGCCCAGAGGGATGTACTGTTTAAGGAGATGAGGACCGGTAAGAAGAGAGTGCTTATTGGTTCCACGGATAAGTGTGGTACGGGTGTAAACGTACAGACACACCTTGTAGCATTACACCATGTTGACTGTCCCTGGAAGCCTTCGTCTATTGAACAGAGAGAAGGCAGAGGTATCAGACAGGGTAATGAGAATGAGGAAATTGCTGTATATCGTTATGTAACGAAATCAACATTCGACGCATACAACTGGAGTCTGGTTGAGAATAAGCAACGATTTATCAGTCAGGTTACAACCAGTAAGGCAGTGAGCCGAACCTGCGAGGATATTGATGAGGCAACTCTTTCCTACGCAGAAATCAAGGCTGTAGCTACCGGAAATCCTCTGATTAAGGAGAAGATGGAGATTGACAATGATGTGCAGAGATTAAAGCTCCTTAAATCATCCTATGATAATCAGAGGTATGCATTGCAGGATAATTTTATGATCCGATATCCGAAGTTGATTAAGGCTGCATCGGAAAAACTTGCCTGTGTAAGGGAAGATGTTAAGGTGCGTGATAGAGAATTAATTGATAATCCTGATTTTGCAATCACGGTTGGAAAGTTTACTTATACCGAAAGAGCAGACGGCGGAACTGTTATGCTTGAGGCAGTAAGTAAATGTAAAACCGGAGAGACAACTGCTCTTGGAAGTTTCCACGGCTTTGAGCTTTTGGTGGAGAAAAACTTTATGGGAACGAATTATCTTATCTTACGAGGCAGAACTGAGTATAAGGTGGAGCTTTCCACAAGCCCGGTTGGAAATATGGTAAAGCTTGAGAATTGCTTTAATGGTATTCAGGAAAATGAAGAATACCTGCTTAAAAAGATTGAGCAGTACGAAAATGACCTCGTTGCATCAAAGAAAGAGTATGAGAAACCATTTGCCCACGAAGAGGAGCTTAAGGAGAAGCTTTCAAGGCAGTTTGAATTAAACGTTTTGCTTGACCTTGAGAACGAAAAAGTTGCAGATGCCGACCTTGGCGGTATGGAGGAAGAGAAAAGCTTAAATGTAGCAGAAAACGAGGTGCCTTATCAGACAAGGCAGGACAAATTTAGATAAAAGGGATGCCCTGCCAGCTGGTAGGGCATTTCTTATGGGAGGAATGTATATGAGCAGAAGAAAAGTGTTTGCAGCGCTTTGTATTGTGGTGGGGATTTTGTTCTTTGCCATCCCGATTGTGTATAAGTACAGCGGGAGTAAGGAGACTGATAAGCTGACACAGGAGTTTGAGCAAATTTTGGAGGAAAAGCAGGAAGATGAGACAGAAACAGAAGAGTCAAAAGAGGAGGAAACCGAAGCCACCATTAGTCAAGAAGATGCAGCCATATTTGCAGAAGGGGATGTTATTGCCATTCTGGAGATTGAGAGTTTAGAGATTCGCTATCCGGTGGTGGAAGGGTGTTCTTCCTCTGACTTAAACAAGGCAATCGGGCACATGAGCGAGACTGCCATGGTAGGGAGAGCAGGGAACTGTGTCTTGTGCGGTCATAATGGAAGCAGATATGGAGAGTTTTTCACAAAGTTAAACCAGATCGAATTGGGGGATATGGTAACACTTCTTGATACGTCAGGAGAACTTCATTCCTATGAGGTTGTGGATTTCTTTGTGGTAGATCCTTATGATAATTCCATTAAAACCCAGTCTGATGCAGAGGAATTAACTCTTTTTACCTGTGCAGAGCGTGGCACAAAGCGTTTTGTAGTGAAGTGTGTTCCCGCCGGGGAGGAAGGTGCTTATGGAGAATAAAAGAAAATACCGTCTTGGAGAGGTGGAAGAGACTGTATCTGAGATGGAATTTGAGGACAGATGCGAGGAGATTGTGGAAGTGGATGACAATATGCAGCTACTAATCAGTGGCTGGTATGTATTTGTTCCAAGTTTATCTTTGTATCTTAGAGCAGGTGTAGCCTGCGTTTATGATGAAGAGGCAGGTATGTATATGCCTGACTTTGATGTGACCGTTTTGTATGAGAATGAGCCTGCAGATGATATGTGGCTTTATTTCGAGCAGGACGGTTTTTGTGTATCTTTGGGCAACTGGCTGAATGGTCGCTTGTCTATGGGAGAAATAGAGAATTTAGAGTGTCATCTGGTAGTACCGGATGAAGAGTAACCGAGTCGGGCGGTTCCCGGCAGAAAGTGAGGAATGTATGAAGTATTCGATCAATGTAACAGAAGCAAAGAATCAGGAAGGTAATGTAAGAGGTTTTGCCAATTTAGTATTTGGAGATTCTTTTAAGATTACCAACATCGCCATTTTGGAGAATAAGGAGAAGGGGACACTCTTTGTATCCATGCCCCGTTATAAGTCCAGTGAGCGTGATGAAAACGGTGGTGTAGTGTATAAGGATGTCTGCAACCCGATCACCGCAGAGTTTCGTGAGGAACTTTACGGAAATATTCTTGAAGCATTTGAACATGCAAAGGAGGCAGATAAGTCCCATCCTGGAGAAAGAGGCGAAGCAGAGATACCGGAGTTTTCCGTAACAGTAACACCTTTTGAGAGGGAAGGCAGCAATATCCGTGGTCTTGCCCGCATTTACTTTGATGACAGTTTTATTGTCAACAATGTAAGTATTCTTCAGGGTAAGGATAAGGTGTTTGTGGCAATGCCTTCTTATAAGACTAAACAGACTGATGAGCAGGGTAAGGCTGTGTATCAGGATGTGTGTTATCCGGTAACGAAGGAATTTCGTGAGAAGCTTTATGCTGAGATCGTAAGCCGGTATGAAAAGGCGAAGGAACAGAATGAGAATAAGGCAAAGGAATCGGCGCAGACTCAGGTGAAAGAGCAGGCGAAGGACCAGTTTATGAAGGTGGATAGTAAGGAATTACCCTTTCGCTAGTGACAATTAATAATAAGGCAGAGTGGCTGATAAGCTACTCTGCCGGAAATGGAGGATGGGATTATGGAAGATAAACCAATGACCGGAGAAGCCGTTTTGCAGGAGATTTTAGGCACATTAAACGGAAACGGTATGCGACAGGAAGCCAATGGAGTTTATGAGTTATGTGCCTATGTAGACAGCATGGCGAAGAAGGTGGAAGATATGATTGATGAGATTTCTGCACTTCGTGATTATATTCAGAAGATGGAAGAAGATAAGCTTGCCAATAAGCTGAAGAAATCATTAAATGAAGCGGCGGACCGCTTAGAGAAGCGTTGTGAGGAAATCAAGCAGCAGCTCTTTGAAGTGAAGGAGAGCATCAAGAATAAAGCCAGTGACATCATGGCAGATTTTAGGATGCGTGGGAAGGAAGCTTTGAACCGTGTGTCGGAATTTGTCGGTTTGAAGGAAAAGCTTACCGGAATCCGAGATAAGGTACAAGAGGGTATCGCAGATACGAACCGTATTCTTGCTAAGATTGATGCCTTTGGTAAAGGTATGCGTGAAGCAACTCATCAGATGGCAAACACTTTCAGAACCTTTGCGGATAAGGAAGCGGTTGAATATTCTAAAAAAGAGCAGAAGTTTTCAAAGACAGAGCTTGCAAAAAAGCCTTGGAAGTGGCAGAAGAAGGTGTATGAATCCATGGTGCTTCATCTGGATGCATCCATTGACAAGGTGGAAAATTTGTCGAAAGAGGTTAAATTGAATCGGATGAAGAATATGCAGGAGGAAGAGCCAAAAGCAGAATATGGAAAGGATGTCTTTGCAGTAGCTGCTGTTGCGGAACCTTCAGAGTGCAAATATGGCGCGGATGCATTTGAGGCGGCATATCCGAAGAGGAAGCAGGATAAGGTAGTAGAGGCAAAGACTACTAATATGAAGACTCCGCCTGTGCCAAAGACCGGGAGGGACCGGTGATGCCTATGACCGATAAGGAAAAGAGCTACTTGGCATATTTTTTGAATGTAAATGTTAAGATGAATATTATGAGCAGTGCAAGAAATAGTTCATGGGTGGAGTCAGAGCTTTCAGATCACCAGACTTCGGTGTAGGAAGCGTAAGAATAGAGAAAGCAAGTGTACAAACTAGTACCGATATCTGAAGGGTATATCATCACAAGAGTTATGATGATATGCCCTTTTTTCATTATTTGTAAATTTTTGGAGGAATACAATATGGAAGAAAAAATTTTGTTTAAAGAGTATGCAATTAAGAAAATTGAAGAATATGAGAAAGCGATGATGCTTCAGGAACTTGCTGGCAGAACAATACAAAAATACATGGCTGATATTTCGATGTGGCTTAGGTGGGCAGATGATTGTATCAATAAGGAAAATATAATTGCATACAAAGAATATTTATGCCAACGATATGCGGTTTCTAGTGCAAATTCAAAAATAATCTCTGTTAATCGCTATTTGAAATGGATGAATTTATCAGAGTTAACAGTAAAAACAAAGAAGATACAAAAACAAAATGGATTAGAAAATATGATTACCAAAGAGTGTTACCTAAAAATGCTCCATTATGCAGATGCTCATAATAAAAGGAAACAGTATTGCATTATGAAAACCATTGCTCAAACGGGGATCAGAATAGGTGAACTGAAATTTGTGACTGTAGAGGCTATAAAAGAGGGTTCAACGGTTGTGTGGAATAAAGGAAAGTATAGAACGGTTTATTTTACAGATAATTTATGCCGTGATTTATTGCAGTATTGTATGGAAATAGATTGTAGTACTGGTGTTATCTTCAGTGGTAGAGAAAATGGAAGTGCTATAACTCCGGGAGCAGTATGGAAAAGTTTAAAGTATATAGCAAGGCAGGTAGAGGTTCCGGAAACAATGGTATATCCTCATTCTTTCAGACATTTATTTGCAAAAGAATATATGAGAACGGTAGGAGATATTTCGGAATTGGCAGATATATTAGGACATAGCCGTTTGGAAACCACATGGATCTATACAAAGACATCTTCTGAAGAAAAAAGGAAGCGATTAGAGCAACTCGATTTATGAGTCGATATAATACGACATTATATTTACTTTGTCAAGGTAATGCGACATAAAACGTCAAATTTTAGAAAAGTAAAATATTATTTTTTGTGCGATATAAACAAATTATAACTGCTAATTGGGGTTTAAGCAAAAAAATAGTCGATATAATGTCGTATTATTTTAAAAGTATTGTGAGTGGATGGGGTATTATGCTTAAAGGAAGGATATGTAATTCTTGTAAAAGTGAAATTCAGAGGTCCGAGTTAGATAATAATTTTTCAATTTGTCCTCGTTGTGGATATTATATGAGAATGCATGCGCGGAAGCGCATTTCATTTTTGGCGGATAAAAAGACATTTTGTGAATGGGATGCTAACATGAAATTAAGTAATCCGCTAAAAGATAGAGAATACGAAGAAAAGTCAGAGAAGGAATCTGTAAAGCATAAACTAAATGATGCAATAATTACGGGCGAGATGAATATTGATGGTTCACATGTCGCAATAGGTGTGATGGATACCAGATATATGATGGCCAGTATGGGACATGTCGTAGGTGAAAAAGTCACAAGATTGTTTGAAAAAGCCAAAAAAAAGAAACTTCCAGTTATTATGTTTTGTTGCTCTGGTGGCGCTCGAATGCAAGAAGGAATTATTTCATTAATGCAAATGGAAAAAACTGCAGCAGCAGTAAAAAGACATGATGAAGCGGGGTTATTGTTTGTATCTATTCTAACAAATCCAACAATGGGTGGAGTGACAGCAAGTTATGCTATGTTAGCGGACATTGTTTTAGCAGAGAAGGGCGCCATGATCGGTTTTGCAGGGACAAGAGTAATCGAGCAAAATACAGGTCAAAGACTTCCAAAGGATTTTCAAATAGCAGATTTTCAATTAGAACACGGTCATGTTGATGAGGTAATTTCCCGTGAAGAGATGAGAGCGTATTTGAGTAATATACTAAAATTACATCATAAAAGTCATTATGTCAATCCACATACAACGGCTTCTAGGATTAGTCATACGGAATATATCCCGGAGAAGCTGGATGCATGGGAAACTGTCCAAAAGGCAAGGGGGAGAGAGCGGCCTGCCAGTCTGGATTACATCCATAGAATATTTGACAATTTTATTGAATTTCACGGCGATAAAGTGTGTTCCGATGATCATGCGATCGTGAGCGGACTGGCAAGTATATACGGAACTCCAGTCACGGTTATAGGACATCAAAAAGGAAAGAGTTGTCTTGATGAAGCTATATATCGAAACTGGGGAATGCCGTCACCAAGTGGCTATCGCAAGGCATTAAGACTAATGAAACAGGCAGAAAAATTCAAGCGTCCTATCATTTGTTTTGTAGATACAATAGGGGCGGCGTGTGGAATAGAGGCGGAAGAACAAGGACAGGGTTTTGCCATCGCCAATTTATTGAGAGAGGCATCTACGATTAAGGTGCCAATCCTATCCATCATTCATGGAGAAGGAGGAAGTGGCGGAGCATTGGCACTGGGAACAGCAAATGAAGTTTGGATAATGGAAAATGCGGTTTATTCGATTTTAACACCAGAAGGATATGCCAGTATTCTTTGGAAAACTAGTGATAAAGCCAAAGAAGCAGCGGAACGAATGAAACTAACATCAATTGATTTGAAGCAGATGCAGATTGTGGATAAAGTTTTTCAGGAACCACAGGAATTAAACCATGAAAACATGGATGAACTGTGTATGCAATTGAAAGATGAAATTGCAATGTTTTTAAAAAAATATCAAAAAAGAAAAGAAAAAGACATATTAAAGGAACGGTATAAACGATTCAGAAAATATTAAAAATGGGCAACTATTCAATTCCTTTATGGTTACGATTCGCAAATTAATCAAAAATCCGCTGTGCTGATGGGAATTTGCTCATACCGGAATTACTTTTTACCGACAAAACAGCAAGTGTTTTGTCCAGTACTGAACAGTTACAAAAATAAAACTATTTGTTAGAAAAGCAAAGGAGAATCATTTTACATGAAGAAAAAAGTGGCAATAATCGGAATGGGTTGTCGTTTTCCGGGAAATTCGGATAATGTAGAGGCCTATTGGGAAATGTTGAAGAGTGGAAAGGATGGTATTACGGAAATACCAGAAGATCGATGGAGTATTGAAGAGTTTTATCATCCGAATGGTGTCAAAGGAAAATCAAAATCAAAATGTGGTGGTTTTATTAATCATTTTGACGAGTTTGATGCAAAATTTTTTGGAATGAATGCCAGAGAAGCAGAGCAGATTGATCCGCAGCAGCGACAAGCGGTGGAGATCGTTTGGGAAGCGTTGGAAGATGCAGGAATCTCACCGGAAAGTTTGCAATATAGTAATACCGGTGTATTTGTAGGTGGATTTACACTTGATTATAAAATTATACAGTTTTCTGATGTGAAAGAAATAGATTCCCATGCCACCGTTGGTTCCATGATGAACATGTTATCCAATCGTATTTCTTATGTTTATAACCTGATGGGACCATCCATGACGATTGATACAGCATGCTCTTCATCTTTGGTGGCACTTCATACGGCGTGTCAAAGTTTAAATAATGGTGAGTGTGATCTTGCCATTGCCGGTGGTATTGAACTTACTTATACACCGGAGTATTATGTGGCAGAAAGTACAAGCGGAATGCTCTCAAAAGACGGAAGGTGTAAAACCTTCGATGAAAGTGCCAATGGATATGTCCGTGGAGAAGGGGGAGGATTTCTCATATTAAAACCCCTGGATCAGGCGTTAAAAGAAGGAGATTATATCTATGCCGTTATCCGAGAGAGCCTGGTAAATCAGGACGGAAAAACAAATGGGATTACAGTTCCGAATAAAGAGGCACAAAAGCAATTGCTGAAGGATGTGTATAAAAGAGCGGAAGTAAACCCTGGTGATGTGCAGTATGTGGAGTTACATGGAACCGGTACAGGTGTCGGTGATCCGCTGGAAGCAAATGCTGTGGGAGAATTTTTTGGGGAGACCAGAAGCGATGATAACCCGTTGATCATCGCTTCTGTAAAATCAAACATTGGACATCTTGAAGCGTCATCGGGTATGGCTTCCGTGATTAAAGTGGCATGCATGCTGGATCAGAAGCAAATTGTGCCCCACATCGGCATGAAAAAGATCAATCCGAAGATCAATCTTGAGACATTGAAGATGAGAATTCCTTTGGAAAATGAAAAATGGCCGGAAAGTGATAAAATGCCGTTGGCCGGTGTGAATTCCTTCGGATTTGGTGGAACAAATGCCCATGTGATCATGGAACGGTTTGAAAATGAGGAGAAGAAAACAGATCATATAAATCAAGAAATGTTTAAAGTTCTTCCGATATCTGCCAAATCACAGACTTCTTTAAATCAATTAAGCAGACGTTATTTGGCTTATTTAAAGAAGTCAGAGGAAGAGATGGATGATATCGCTTATACTGCCATTTATCACCGTGAGAAAATGCCATTTTCAATGGTTGCCATAGGAGAGAATAAGGAAGAGTTGATCAAAAACCTCGAAAACCACTGTACAGATGAAAGTGATTTCAATGTGGTGACCGGACAGGAGGCAAAAGATAAAAGACTGGTATTTGTTTTTACGGGAATGGGACCGCAATGGTATGCCATGGGACGTGAGCTCTATCACACCAATACGGTTTTCAAAGAGACTGTTGAGAAGTGTCATAAAGAGTTTTCTAACTATCTCACCTGGTCATTGCTGGATGAGTTTCTGGTAGAAGAAAGTAAATCCAGAATCCAGGATACAGAGGTATCACAGCCCCTAAATTTTACCATTCAGGTGGCTTTATACAATATGTGGGAAAGTATGGGAGTGACACCGGATGCGATTGTAGGGCATAGTGTGGGAGAAGTGGCTGCTCTTTATTGCGCAGGAGTATATTCTTTTGAAGATGCTGTCAGAATTTCCTACATTCGAAGTTCACTGCAGCAGCGTCTTACGGGAAAAGGACGCATGATTGCCGTTGGCATCACAGAAGCAGAGGCGGAAGAATATATCAAAGATTATAGGGAAAAAGTGTCAATTGGAGCCATTAACAGTAACACAAGTCTTACCCTGTCCGGCGATAATGATTGTCTGGAAGCGTTAAAAAAGGTATTTGATGAAAAGGGAATATTCAATAAGTTTTTAAGAGTGACTGTTCCTTACCACAGTCTTTTTATGAATGAGATCAAGGAGGAATTGTTGGAGGGATTAAAGGATATCAAACCTCATAAGAGCAAGATACGGATTTTTACTACAGCAGACGGAAAAGAATCGGATGGCAGGGAATTAAATCATGAATACTGGTGGAGAAATGTTGTGAATTCTGTTTACTTTGCGAAGGCAATGTCTGCCATGTTAGAGGAAGGATACGCTAACTTTGTGGAGATCGGACCACATCCGGTATTAAGCAATTCTATCAATGAACTCGCCTTTGAAAAGGGAATGGATATTTTTGTTACACCAACCATCAGACGATTTGAAGCAGAAAACAGACAATTCTATAAAACCTTTGTATCGTTGTATGCAAGAGGTATTTTGATCAATTGGGACAAAATATTTGACGGATCCTTTAAAAGGGTGAAACTTCCCAACTATGCATGGGATCATGAAAAGTATTGGAATGAGCCGGAAAGCCACAGAAAAAGACGTTTAGGACAGAAAGAACATAAATTCTTAGGATATCGAACCAATAGTATCATTCCAACCTGGGAGGCAGAAGTAAATGATGTGTCTTTACCGTTTGTAAAAGACCACTGTGTAAACGAGAAAGTGTTAGTGGCGGGAGCTCATTATATCGAGGCTTCACTGCAGGCAATCCGTAATGCATGTCATCTGGAAGGATCAGATGATTATAAGCTTAACAATATTCAGTTTCACAGAGCGTTATTCATGAATGAAGATAATCTGTGCCATATGGTGATTCAGTACAATCCGGAAACTGGAAAAGTCGCTATCGGAGAATTGCGTAAAGGTGACAAAGTACAGAATGTGAATTTTACGGCAGAATGTACGAGGGAATACAAATTTGTACAGAAGACAACAGTGCTATTCGATACTATAAAAAACAATGCTAAATCTGTGTTTGATCAGGAAGCTTGTTATGCAATGCTGACCAGGATGAATTTTCATTATGGCCCGATGTTCCAAGGGTTAAAGAAAGTGTGGGTAGGAGAAAAAGAGATTCTTGCCCAGATTTGCATGTTGTCTGAAATGGGAATTGATGATATGGATAATATCCTGCATCCATCCATTCTTGATGCGGCCTTTCAGTCCTTCCTTGCCAATCAGTTTGAAGAATTGGAAGAAAATGGAAGCGTGGAGTTAAAATTACCGGAGTCTATTGAATCTGTTACGGTGTATGGTAAGGTGCCTGAAAAGTTATACGCATATTCAAAGGTAAAAGAATCGGATGAGCGTTTTATCAGAGGTGACATTGAACTCAGTGATGAAAATGGAAATATCGTTGCTTATGTGAAAAATTTCGTTGCAAGAACCATGGAAAAATCAGAAGAAGAGGCTGTTCTGGGAGAAAAAGAACTGAATGAATGGTTCTACGATATCCGTTTTGTAGAACAGGAAAGAGAGAATGACGAACCGCTTCTGACCACTAAAGAAGAGATTCAGAAGTGGATTATACTGGGAGATGAGGGAGGAAAGGCTGACCAGATAGCCAAACGCCTGAGGGAGTCAGGAAAAGAATGCCGTATCTTTTTCATGAGTGATGAGGATGACGGATCGGAAAATAGGATATCTGTCAACATGCCAGACAGTTATGGAAAAATCATCGATACAATGGACGAGGATAGTTATGGACTCATTTACATGGCCAACATGGACATTCGTATGCGAGAAGAGATGGATACGGAAGACATCGAAAAAGCAAAAGGAAAGACTTTGAATGGCATTCGTATTCTGATGACAAAATTAATGGAAGAAGCCAAAAAATTCCGTTTCTGGGTAGTGACGCAGAATGCTGTTTCTGTCAAAAAAGAAGATAAAGTGGATGTCTTAAATGGTGCCATGATTGGTATGCTCCGCGTTATGAGTCACTGTGAATGTATCGGAAATATCGGTGCTTTTATGGATGTGGATTCCTTTGATGAATCTGTGGATTTATTATTTGAAGACATTATGAATCAGACAAGAGAGGATCAGTTAGCCTATCGAATGGGAAAACGTTTCGTTGCCAGATTAGGTCATATCCATGGATTGAATGGTAATATTCCAGTCAGACTGTATGATAATAAACAATACATTGTGACAGGAGCAACAGGATCCCTGGGACAGATTACAGTCAATTGGATGTACGAAAAAGGGGCGCGCAATTTTGTCATGATCGGACGAACCCGGTTACCAGAGAGTGAAGAACGTAAAAAGATAACACCAGATGATAAAGGTTATTCTCAGTTGAAATATATAGAAGAACTGGAGAAAAAAGGATGCCGTGTTCAATATGTAGCAATGGATATCACAGAGGAAGAAGCGGTAAAAGAACTTGTTGAAAAAATGCATGAAAGCCCACTTCCTATCGGTGGTGCAGTACATATTGCCGGCGTCATCAGAGATAAGATGTTGTTCCAGATGACTCAGGAGGACTTTGATGTTGTCTATGATACAAAAGTGAAAGGTGCCTGGCTGCTAAGCAAATATTTGTGGGATGATGAACTTGATTTCTTTATGATGTATTCGTCTACAGGTTCCGTTGTAACAGCAGTGGGTCAGGTGAATTATGCCGCCGGCAATTCCTTCTTGGATTCTTTGGCTTATTATCGAGAGACATGTGGAAAACCGGCGCTGAGTCTTGGCTGGGGACCATGGGGTGTGGGTATGGTAAAAGAAAAGAAACTGATCGATCACTACAAATATCAGAGGGGAATGAATCCTATCTATGCAGTCAATGGTATGCAGGCACTGGAAAGAATCTTTGGTCAGAATGTTTGCCATGCAGTAATCGGTGAGGCAAACTGGCCGTTGGCATTGCAGAACTATCCTGGAAAACCAGCGCTGTACTATCACCTGGCGGTGGAAGAACAGAATCATTCAGAGCAAGAGGATGAGGAGATGGATCTTTTAGAAAGGCTAGCTACCATAGAGGAAGAAGGAGAGAGAAAACAGGTGATCATGGATTTCATATCCGGAATCGTGGCAGAAACAGTTCATGCGAAGAAAGAAGAAATTGTTTTTGATCAATCCATTAATGCCATAGGAGTAGACTCTATTATTGCAACAGAGCTGCGAAACAGGATCAATAAGACCTGCTGCATCAATTTATCTATTGTAGATATTTTAAGTGGTATCAGTGTCGCGCAGATTGCCGAGAAGCATTATGAAGAAATCTGTCAATTCCTTGAGGAGGATGAGGACTTGGAAAGCTTATTATCTCAGATCGAGAATATTTCAGAAGAAGAAGTGAAAAAAATGTTAAACACATAAAAGGTCTGGTGGTGTTCAAATGAAAATAGTAAATGATTTAGAAACAAGAGAACTTGATATAGCTGTAATTGGAATAGATTTAAGAGTACCAGGTGCAAAAAATACAGAAGAATTCTGGAAAAATATTTGTGAAGGAAAAGAATATCTGACCTGTTTTTCAGAGGAAGAGTTATTAGCGGCCGGCGTTTCGAAACAAGTGATAGAGGATGAAAATTATCTAAAGTGCGCATTTGTGCTTGATGATGTGAAAAAATTCGATGCCCCCTTCTTTGGATATACACCAAGGGAGGCAAGTTTCATAGATCCGCAGCAGCGGTTATTATTAGAAAGCGCATGGAAAGTAATGGAAAGTGCAGGATACGATGCGGAGGCATATGACGGTGCAGTAGGAGTATTTGCAGGTACCGGTATGAGTAAGTATCTGTTGAAAAACATTATGACGAATTATCATCTGGATCATACAAAGGATTTGCGCAATATCTGGATGGGAAACGATGTAAATTACGCCGCCACCCGCATTTCATACAAATTGAATCTGAAAGGACCAAGTGTGAATGTGCAGACAGCCTGCTCCACTTCGCTGACTGCAGTGGTTTTGGCTTGTCAATCACTATTGAATTATCAATGTGATATGGCTATTGCAGGTGGTTGTTCCATCGATCTGCCGCAGAATGTAGGATATACTTACCAAAAAGGCGAAGTTCTGTCTAAAAACGGACATTGTTGTCCTTTTGATAAAGACGGAACAGGAACCTTAGCCGGCAGCGGCGTTGCAACAGTCCTGTTAAAACGACTGGAAGATGCCATCCGGGATTCGGATCACATTATTAGCGTCATTAAAGGAGCCGCTTATAATAATGATGGCAGCGGAAAAGTGGGATTTACCGCCCCAAGCGTAGAGGGAGAGAGAGATGCTATAAAATGTGCGCAGGTGCTCAGTGAAGTGGAGGAGGATACGATCACATATGTGGAAACCCACGGAACTGCTACGCCTTTAGGAGATCCTATTGAAATTCAGGCATTAACGGAGGCCTTTAGAGAAGGTACCCATAAGAAAAACTTCTGTGCATTAGGTGCGGTAAAGGCAAATATCGGACATCTTGACAGCGCAGCAGGTGCTGCCGGTATGATCAAGACTTGTCTGATGCTGCAAAACAAGAAATTGGTTCCTCTGATAAATTTCAAAGAGAAGAATCCCAATATTGATTTCGAAAATACACCTTTTTATATCAATACGGAATTAAAAGACTGGGAGCCGGAATGCGATGTCAGAAGAGCAGGTGTCAGTTCCTTTGGTATTGGAGGGACAAACGTCCACCTTGTTTTAGAGGAGGCCGTTGATGAAAGAGAAGTGGTGAGCCGGAAAGAGTGTCATTTACTTACTTGGTCTGCAAAAACAAAAACGGCATTTGATCAGATGAAAGTCCAGATGGTTGAGTTTTTGGAGAATCATCCACAACAGGATTATAGGAACCTGCTATATACCATGAATGTGGGACGCAAGAGAATGCATTATCGAGGAAGCATTGTTTGCCGGAGCAAAGAAGAGTTGCTCACAAAATTAAAAGACAGCATGTATTATGTCAAAAGTGAGCAGGAAAAGAGAAAGGATATTGTTTTCATGTTTGCTGGACAAGGGTCACAATACATCAATATGGCCCGTGGTCTATATCATGAATATCCATATTATAAAGAGACAATGGACGAATGCCTGACATTGCTCAGGAAAAACCATGATTATGATCTGTCAGCGCTTTTATTAGAAGATGTAAAAGAACAGAAGGCGTATCTGATCAACGAAACAGAACATACTCATGTGGCAATGTTTGTGGTGGAATATTGCATGGCCAGGCTGCTGATGCATTATGGCATACAGCCAAAGGTGATTCTTGGACACAGCATTGGTGAGTATGCCGGTGCCTGCATTGCCGGTGTATTTACCTTAGAAGATGCCCTAAAAATCGTTGTGGCAAGAGGAAAGATTCTGCAGAGCCTTCCAAAAGGAAAGATGCTCTATGTGAATGCCTCAGAAAAAGAAGTGAGGGGATTGCTTGGTCCCTGTATTTCTCTGGCCTTGGTCAATACGGAGAATCGTGTGGTGTTATCAGGGGAAGAAGAAGCCATCAATGAGGTAAGGGGAAAAATCGGTGAACGATATAAATGTAAGATATTACATACATCCCATGCTTTTCATTCTCATATGATGAAAGACGCCACAGCTCCGTTAAAAAATGTGCTTGATGCCATTGAGATGCATGAACCAACCATTCCATTCCTGTCAAATGTGACAGGTGGATTTGTAAAGGAAGAACTTGCAACATCTGACTATTGGCTGCAACATCTGCTGATGACAGTCCGGTTTTGTGATGAGGTGAAATGTTTAGCAAAGGAAAATGAGCATTGCTTCATTGAAATCGGACCGGGGAAGACACTTTCTGTGTTTGTCAAAGAAATATTAAACAGAGACGATGCGATCATTCACACAATACGAGATGTCAATAACGAGTATTCTGATGTCAGATTCTTTGAAGAAAGCTTGGGAAAACTATGGATGAATGGTGTTTCCATCCACTGGAATGCCTATTATGAAAATGATAGATTTTATCGTATCAGTGCACCAACTTATCCCTTTGATGCGAAAGAAATATGGATTGAACCGAAGACTTCTTATGTAAATGAAACAGTTGAAGTGAGTGATTTTCCGGAAAAAGTGACAGAAGAGAGGGAATACAACCGGCCCGATCTTTCTGTGAAATACGAGCCTGCAACTAATGTGGTGGAAGAGAGTCTGGTGTCAATTCTAGAAGAGCTAATGGGAATCCATCCTATTGGCATTGATGATAATTTTTTTGAACTTGGCGGACATTCTCTTCTGGCGACACAATTTATATCCAGAATCAACGAGGTCTTTGAGGTTGAATTACAAATGAAAGAAATCATGGAAATGGCATCTGTCAGACGGATCAGTGAGCGCATTATCGATATTCTTTCAGAATTATTAGACAACTAGAAGAATTTTGGAGGACGGAACAATGGCGGTAGAAGATAAGAATATTGAACAGAGAATGAATGCCTTGTCAGAATCTAAGGCAAAATTATTAGAAAAGCTTCTGAAGGAGCAAAAGAAGAAAAAGAGAAAGTATTTTCAGGACAGAGCGGGTACCTCCCGGATTCCTGGAAGGAAAAAAGCATTAGAGGAACTGCCTTGTTCTTATATGCAAAAAAAATTTTGGTATGTTGAGCAAATGAACCCGAATTCAATTGCTTATAATATTTCAGGTTATGTTCATTTTAAAGGGAAATTAAATACCGGTTGTTTAAAAGCGGCATTGTCTGAAGTAATCAAACGGGAAGAAGCTCTTCGTTCATGCTTTGTAGAAAAAAACGGTTCCTTAGTAGTACAGTTAAAGGAAGTGGATGTGGATACCATTTATCAAGAGAGAAACTGTACAGCGCGGGAATACGATGAAGTTGAGCGTGAAAAAATGATGGTGGAAGAAGGCAGAATCCCCTTTGCACTGGAAAAAGGAGACTTGATCCGGCTGGTATGCTATCAGTTTAGTGAGACAGATTGGATCGGACAGATTGTGATGCATCACATCGTTTCAGATGGTTATTCCAGTGGAGTGATCATCAAAGAATTGCTATCTATTTATGAGCAACTGGTGGAAAAAAGGTACCGGGGCATGGTGGCTCCGGAAATACAATATTACGATTATGTTATGTATGAAAACCGGCAGATTCGTGATAATAAGTATCAGGATCAATTGAATTACTGGGTGGAATCCTTATCCGGAAGTGTCATGAAGTGTGAGATTCCAAGCGATTTTCAAGTGAAGGATGTTGTAACCTACCACGGGGATCGTGTTCTGTTTCACATCCCTCAGGAATTAAAAGAAAAAATAGAAACATTAGCAAAGAAAAACAATGTGACAAATTTTTGCATTCTTATGAGCGCGTTAAAAATACTATTACATAAGTATTTGGCCCAAGATGATATTATCGTAGGGACACCGGTTCTGGGACGAAATTCACAGGAATGCCAGGAATTAGTAGGCTGCTTTATTAACATGCTGCCGGTGCGCAGTGTTATTCATCAGGAAGCAAAAGTAGTGGACTTTATTAAATCTGAGAACAACAATATTCTGAACGGGTTGAAAAACCAGGAAGTACCTTTTGATTATATAGTGGAACAGATGAAAGTGGAAAAGGATATTTATTCTTCTCCGATATACCAGGTTGTATTTAGCTATGAAGCCAATGCCATCAGAGATATTCACATAAAGGATCTGGAAATTGAATTTTCTGAATTGAATCTGCAGACGGCAAAAGTGGATCTGGCACTGGAAGTCAATGACAGAGAAAATGGTTTTGAAGCCTGGTTTGAATATAAGTCCAACAAGTTTGCCCGTGAGAGAGTGGAAAAGATCGCAGAGTATTACCTGTTGTTATTGGAAAAAATCGTTTCAGTGACTGACGAAAAGATTAGTGAACTGGAAATGATCACAGAATATGAAAAGAATCTGATACTCCATACTTTTAATACAAAAACAAGTAACCAATATGTACCGCGTACCATTTCAGCTATCTTTGAAGAGGTAGTTTCGGAGAATCCGGACAAGAAAGCCGTTGTATGTAAAGAGGAGTCGGTCACATATCGGGAATTAAATGAAAGGGCGAATCAGCTGGCTTCCTACCTTTTGAAAAAAGGTGTCACGAAAGAAACCATTGTGGCTGTCATGTTGGAAAAATCCATTGATGCCATTGTTGCCTTTTTAGGGATTACAAAAGCCGGAGGAGTTTATCTTCCTCTTGATCTGACTTATCCTGAGGAAAGATTATCATATATTTTAGAGGATAGCAGGACAACATATGTGATTACGGATGAGGAAGGCAAAACTGCCTATGAAAAGGCAACGTTCCTTTCTGTCAGGGATGAAAGGATTGACAGGGAACCCAAGGAAAATGTACGGACAGAGGCAAAGGCAGATCAGACAGCATATATCATTTATACTTCCGGCACCACCGGAAAGCCAAAGGGCGTAATGGTGGGACACACAGGCATACAGAATCTGAGGGATTATATGTTAGAGGTTCTGAAGGTGACAAAAGAAGATGTGGTTTTACAGTTTGCCAATTTAGTGTTTGATGCTTCCGTCTGGGAATTCACCATGGGGCTGTTAACCGGTGCCACTTTATGCATCGTGACAAAAGATGTGATCTTAGATGAAGCACAATTCATGCAGACCATAGAAGAAAAAAAGGTGACAGTAGCCACATTGCCGCCTCAATTTTGGACAATGATCCAGGATAAAAAGCCTGATCTGCGTATTTTGATCACAGCCGGTTCTGAAGCAAAACAAAACATGTTAAAGGATCTGGATGATAATACCATTTACTTTAATGCCTATGGACCGACAGAAACCACAGTATGTGCCACTGCCTGGGAATATGATAGGACCAAGGCGTTGCAGGAGCCGGTTCCTATTGGAATTCCGGTGACAAACATGCAGGTCTATATTATGAATCAAAATCATTTATGTGGAATAGAAAGTGTGGGTGAACTCTGTGTTGCCGGTGTGGGCGTTGCAAAAGGATATTTAAATAATGCGACACTGACCGGTGAAAAATTTGTGGACAATCCATTTGGCGAAGGAAAAATGTATCGTACAGGAGATTATGCAAGCTGGACGAAGGATGGCAACATTATTTTCCACGGACGGATAGATACCCAGGTGAAAATCAATGGATATCGCGTGGAGATTGGCGAGATAGAGACAGCGATTCTCTCGCTTGATCAGGTGCAGGATGCAGTGGTAACCGTACATACAGAGGAGAAGGGAAGTAAATCCTTAGTTGCTTACGTCATAGCAGAGGAAGGATTAAGGGCCAATGAGATCAGGGATCAATTGGTAAAAAAACTTCCCAATTATATGATCCCTGCAAGTTATTACAGAGTGGCAGCTTTTCCACTGAATATCAATGGTAAGGTGGATTTTTCCAAGCTTGCACAAAGGGGAGAAAAAATGGACTTCCGTTATGAGTTTGTGGAAGCTTGCGGCGAGGTGGAAAAGATTCTGGCGGAGATATGGTGTGAAAGCATGTCGCTGGAAAAAGTGAGTGTCACAGATAATTTTTTTGAAATCGGCGGCGATTCCATCATTTGCATGCAGATTATTTCAAAAGCAGCGGAAAAAGGGTTCAAATTAGAACTGAAGTCTTTTTATGATGATAAAAACATTCGTGAAATGTCCAAACATGTGAAAATGATAGATAGTGCGGCTGATGAACAGGGTGAAATAACAGGCGATATGGAGTTGACACCGATTCAAAAGTGGTTTATGGAACAGAATTTTGAACAGCCGGAGTATTGGAACCAGTCTGTGGAATTAGAGATAAAAGAAATGCAGATGGAACCACTGAACCAGGCCTTAAATGAAGTTCTCAGACAGCATGATCTGTTGCGGGCCAGATTAATAAAAGAACAGAATACATGGAAACTAAGAATTCCGGCATTTTCGGAAAAACAGATTGTCACACTTCAAAAAGTAGAAGACGAAAAGGAAGAGAAGGAAGCCGTCATCGTATTGCAAAAGTCGGTAGATATAGAAGGCGGAGACGCATTTAAGGCGCTGTTGATGGAGACAAGGAACGGATGGAAACTTGTGTTGACAGCCCATCATTTGATATGTGATGCCGTTTCATATCGCTATATCGTTGAGGATGTATTCCGGTTTTATGACAGTCTGATTCGGGAAGAAGAAATACAATATCCGATGAAATCAAATTCCTTTTTATATTGGGAACAGGAATTAGGTAGGTATAGGAAAGAAGAACGAACTTTATCACGGATCAAATGGTGGAAAAACCGTCCGTGGGATCAGGTGAAAAAATTGCCGAGAGATAACGAGAAGGTTGAAAATCTGGAACAGGATGCCGTGACAATTGCCCATACATTTTCAACAGAAGAAACAAGGCGATTATTAAAAGAGGTACCTGCAAACTACAGCATCAGCACAAAAGAGTTGTTGACAGCGTGTCTGACAATCGTACTAAGGGAATGGGATCAAAAAACACATGCCATTTATCTGGAATCTTTTGGACGGGATATGTTGACAGAGCAAATGAACAATGCGAGAACAATCGGATGGTTTACACAGGTTTATCCATTCCTGATGGAAATCAATGAGGAAGATTCATTGAATAATATCCTAAGGAAATGTAAGGATGCGTTAGCAGAAGTGGAGAAATATAAAGCAGAATACCTGATGTATTCAGATAGTGAGTCTGGCGCCGGATATGAGAGAGAAAGAGAATCTTTATTGTTTAATTATTTAGGACAGCTGGATAATACAGTTGAGGAATCTTCTGATTATAGCATCATCAGTGGAAACGAGCTGTTTCCAAGAGGAGGGTATAATCACAGACCATTCCTGATGGATGTGACGGCGTATATTTCAAAGGAGCAGCTTCATATTGAGATTTGCTACAGTAACAGAATATACAAAGAATCAACCATGAGACGTCTGTTGACAAATTATGTAAGTAAAATCTCTGACAGTGTGGCGCATTGTATCGAAACAGAGGAATCCAGTCTGACTGCTTCGGATTTCAGTGATGTGGATTTAGAAGATCTGGATTATATCTTATCGAAGTTTGGGGACTAAAGAATAGGAGATGTGTAAGTTTATGAATAAGAAAAATATAGAAGATATATATGGTTTGAGTGCCATGCAGGAAGGGATGCTTTACCATAGCGTGAAAAATGACAGTAGCAGTATGTATATCGAACAGTTTTCCTGCAAACTTACCGGAAGTATCCATGAGGATATCTTTTGGCAGGCATGGCAAAAAGTGATCGATGACAATACAGTACTGAGAACTGCTTTTTTATGGGAAGGAGTCAAAAAACCCGTTCAGGTAGTACTGAAAAAATGTGAAGTATCTTATATGCAGATGGACTGGCAGGGACTGGCTGAAGAAGAGATAGAAACAGAATATGAGAAAATTTTGAGAAATGACAGAAATATGGGATTCCAACTGGAAAACGCGCCGCTTATGCGTTTTGCGTTGATCCAGATCAAAGAAGAACTGTATTATTTTGTATGGACCTTCCATCATATTATTATGGATGGATGGTCGCTTCCTTTAGTGATCGAACAGATGCTGCACAATTATCGTGCCATTCAGCATCCTGATGGCACTGCGGCAGAAGAAAAGAAAGGGCTGTATAAGAATTACATTAAGTGGTTAAATGATCAGGATGTCAATAAAGCAAAAGCTTATTGGAAGGAAGTTATGCAGGAAGGAAGGGATGTTGTCAGCTTTACGCAAGTCCGTCCTCAAGGTGAAAATCATAAAAAGACTTACCGGTTTGCACCGGAATTGGAAAATGAGATCAAGGCATTTTTAAAGAAAAATACGGTGACAGAATATCAGCTTTTTAACTGTGCGTACGCCATCATGTTAAGCAAATATTTTGGGAAAGAAAATGTGGTTTATGGCGTGACGGTATCCGGTCGAAATATGCAGATCCCAGGCATCAATGAGACAGTGGGTATCTTTATCAATACAGTGCCACAGGTGGTTTCAATGAAAGACAATGCCAGGATCAAGGATGTCTTTGAGACGATCAGAAAACAGCAGGTAGGTCGAAGTTCTTACGAATATCTGTCGATTTCTGATATCTGCAGTGCCTGTGGAAAACAAAAAATGTTCGATTCTATTTTTGTTCTGGAAAACTATGCCAATGCTGACAGTTACAAAAATATCACTGAGTTTGCCATTACAGATCTCCAGTTACATGAGGAAATAAATTTTCCACTGGCATGGGTTTTAAAACACGAAGAAGGACTTTGCGTGGAAAGTGTTTATCATACCGCCTATTTTTCGGATGAAATTATGGATAGTCTCTTGAACTGTTATGTGACAATTGTTTCAGAATTATTGACACACTATGAAGAACAGATGGATACCGTTGACTTAGTAGATGCTTATCAGGAAAGTATCGTGACAGATGTTGTAGATGTAAGGGGAAATGACTTGGAAGATCATCCTCTTAAAGGGAAAAAAGTGGTGATCGCCGATGAGAAAAACCACCCGATGCCAAATGGCTTTCGTGGTGCTGTCTGCCTGGCGGAAAATAGTGACTATATCCACACCGGTTACGTTGGAAATATGGTAAAGGAGGGTATGTTGCAGATTGACGACCTGTTAAGTGACGTATGCACCTTCCGGGGGCAACCCCTTTGTTATTCTCAGTTAGAAGAAGAAATGGCAAAGAAGGATTACCTTCGGGAAGTGAAATTGCTCAAGCGTTGGACACAGGATTCACAGGAAAAGATGATTGTGTACTATACAGAAGACTATAATCATTTTCTCCATCTGGAAAAATCGGTGGACATGAACAAATGGCGTCAGCAGATTAAGGAAGAATTAAGGGAGATAGTAGGTCTGAAATGTGGCCTTTCATCAGAAGAAGTAGCCCAGTATGTTAAAATATGTCCTCTCACCAACATGCCATATAATGAAGAGGGAAGGATTCAGGTAGGAGAACTCTGCAATATTCAGATTCTGGATGAGAAGGTGGAGGAAAAAATCCTTTTTGAGATAAATCACAAATACGGTATTCCAAGGGAAAACGTGACAGTAGAACATGGCATCCGACAGACAGTTCGTGAAAAGACGCATATTTCAGATATGGTGCAGGAGTACTCTTTCTTAAAAAAGATGCGTTCTTCCTATACAGTGGAACTGGAGGATAATGACGAAAAACAGGAGACGGTAACAGAAAAACTGCCGGATTCCCTTGTGGTAGGAGAAGAATTGATCGTTCCCGAAGACACTGTCTATGATCTGGGATATTATATTAGACGGGCTGCAAAAAATGCTCCGGCTGAGAAAGGAATTCGTTTTATCGACTATGATGGAACTATCCTATTTAAAAATTATAAAGAGATATATGAGGAAGCATTGGCTGTTTGCAGCGGGTTGATACAAAACGGAACGAAGCCGGGGGACAAAGTGATCTTCCAGCTGGACGACAATCACAATTATGTCATTACCTTTTGGGCATGTATGCTGGGAGGTTTTGTCAGTGTTCCTGTTTCTGTGGCATCATCTTATAAGGAAGATAATGCCACCATCAGAAAGTTATACAATTCATGGAAAATGCTGGAGAAACCAGTCATTGTAACAGACCAGGCCCTTTTAGAAGACGTAAAAAGGATTCCACATATTTTAGGAGAAAGTGAGAGTCTGACCGTTTTCGTTGCGGATGAGCTGGTAAAGAGTGAACCGGTTGAAATCGAATATAAAGTAAAACCGACAGATTTAGCCTTATTGCCATTAACATCAGGAAGTACCGGTATGGCAAAAGCTGTCATGCAGACACATAAGAATATTATCTTAAGAACAGTTTCAGCTTGTCAGTACCACCGTTTTGGGGAAGAAGTAACCTTCAACTGGATGCCAATGGATCATGTTGGCGGAACCATTATGTCCAATGTCCGTGACGTATATTTATATTGTCAGGAAATTATTGCCCCTGTTAATTACATTTTGGAATCTCCGCTTAGATGGCTTACCATCATGAGCGATTACAAGGTAACAAATACCTGGGCACCAAACTTTGCCTTCAATCTCATCAACAGTTATGACAAAGAAATTAAGACCATGGACTTGGATTTTTCTGCATTGAAACTGATCACCAATGGTGGCGAAGTGGTAGTCGCCAACACAACATTGAAATTTATAGAAATATTGGAACCGTTCCATCTGGATAAGAGAGCCATGAAACCGTGTTTTGGTATGTCTGAAACCTGTTCCGGAACCATTTATTCAGAAGATTTCGGTGATGGCGTTGTAAAAAAAGATGATTCCCGTGTCAATGTAGGAAAACCGTTGCCGGGTTATCAATTACGTATTGTAAATGAAAAAAATGAGATGGTACCAATGAATACAGAGGGAAGATTCCAAATGAAAGGACCTTCTATTACGTTAGGATATTATAACAATCCGGAGGCGACACTAGAGTGCTTTTCACCGGATGGATGGCTGGATACCGGTGATATCGGTATCATCAGTGAAAGAGGACTGGCCATTACAGGACGTTCTAAAGATATCATCATCATCAACGGCAACAATTATAATAATTCTGAAATCGAAGCCATGATTGATGAACTGGAGGGAGTAGAGGTGTCGTATACTGCGGCAGTCACCGTAAAGGCGGATCCGTCGCAAAATGAAGAGTTAGCCATTTTCTTCCATCCCACATCCATGGAACCAAATTACCTGCGATCTGTCATCAGAGAAATGCAGAGAGTCATCACCACAAAAATTGGCATTGTTATCAGTTATGTTGTGCCTTTGGCGAAAAAAGATATTCCAAAGACAGGAATTGGTAAGATTCAGAGAATTCAGCTCAGAAATGCGCTGCTGAAGGGTGAATATGATCCTATTTTGAAACAAATGGATATGATTACCAATAAGAACATTTTGAATCCGTGGGTATTTAAGAAGGTGTGGGTAAAAGAAAGTGCCGGAAAAAATGGTAATGGCAATGAAAATGGAACGTTGCTGATCTTGGCAGACAGGCATGAATTGGCCAAACAAATTGCTTCTGGTGTCACCGGATATGAAAAGGTGACTGTTTTAGAACATAATGCCTACTACAATAACGATGGATTTACCATTAACGATGCTGCGGATATCACGGACATTTTGTATCTTGGTTCCTATGGGGAAGAAAAAGAGCAGTCTCTTGTTTTCAAGAATTTAGTGCAAAGACTGGATCAGCTCAAACCGTTGTCCCAGGTTCGCTTATTGGTGGCAGCCAATCATGTTTATGCCTTCAGGGATCAGAAACACAATAATTGTCACAATGCAGCTTTCAATGGATTATTGGCTGCACTTCGTGAAGAGAAAAGGGTAAACGCTGTACTTATCGACCTGGAAGGACGCAGCGCGAAAGAAGATGCAAAGGATCTGCTGAGGGAAATGAAAAATGATCAGAAATCAGGAAAAGAAATCTGTTATCGTGATCATACCCGTTATGTATGGAAATTTGAAAATGTGAAGTTGAAAAAAGAGGAGAACAGAGCATTTATCAAAGAAGGCGGTTATTATGTTGTAACCGGTGGACTTGGTGGAATCGGCACGATCTTGTGCACCTCTTTACTAGATGATTATAAAGCTAAACTAGCAGTTATTGGCAGAAGCAGTCTTGCGGAAGCAGCAAAGGATAGTGAACGGGTGATCAATTTCCATAAATTGCAGGAGATCGATCAGGATATTCTCTACCTTCAGGCAGATATCTGCAAGGCAGAAGATGTAAAGAAGGCTGTGGAAAAGGCAGAAAAAGAATTTGGAAGAAAAATTGATGGTATCCTGCATCTGGCAGGAAATTCAACCTTTGACAGTCATTTAAAAGAGCTGGATCGCTATCAGTTAGTCAATATGTCAGATGAGGATTTTTGTGATGAATACCATGCAAAAGTAGACGGCACCAGAAATCTTTTTGAAGCCATCAAAGAGAATAAGGAGGCAGTCTTCATAGCCTTTTCATCCATTACATCAACGATTGGCAGCGCTTCCTTTAGCGCCTATGGAGCAGCCAACAGTTTTCTGGAAGAATTCTTAGGGGCAAAGGCAGAGGAAGGATATCCGGTAAAATGTTTTGCATTCACGATGTGGAATAACATTGGTATGACCCGGGGAAATATAAGCGCAAACCTTGTAGCAAGCAAGATGAGCGGACAGCATGTGATCGGACGAGAGGATGGTATCCAGTATTTCAAAGCGTTATTAAATGTAAAAGATCCTGTGCTTTATGTAGGAATCGATGAGAATAACGTGAATATGAGACAAAAGATCAAAGAAAAGGCGGACAATGAAGAAGAAATCTGCCTGTACGTTCAAAATAGTTCATCAGTCTCTGCAGAGGCGATGGAATCCTATACAATGGATGAATTTGGCAATCGGGTGGATAGGAAGATCGTCCTGGTGGATGAAAATGGTATCGTAGAAAACGTAGAACAAATTGTGGAACCAAAGACGGAGGCAGAACTGATATTACGAGACATCTGGTCAGATATTCTGGACGTTGACCGGGTAGGTGTCAATGACAATTTCTTTGAGCTTGGTGGCCATTCGCTAAAGGCAACACAGGTGGTTTCAAGAGTGAAGAAGGAATTCAAAATTGATTTTGCCATTAATGATCTGTTCTACCATCCAACCATCCGGCAATTAGGCGCAGTGATTGAGGAGCGCAGACTGGCGGCGGTTAAAAACAGCGTCGACTTTATAAAATATACCGAAGAAGAAAAAAGAGAAGGCGTTCAGGCGTCTTTTGCACAGCAGCGTTTGTGGTTCCTAAAACAGTACGATTCCCAAAGTGCTTTTTATAACATGACAGAAGCATTAAAATTAAGCGGAAACATGAACTTGGATGCCATGAATCAGACTGTGACAAAAATTCTGGAAAGACATGAAGGACTAAGAACCACTTTCTCAAATGTGGAGGGAACAGTTCTGCAGATTATTCATCCGACAGAGGAAGTTCAGATTCCGGTAGAGGATCTGACAGGTGCAGCGGTAGAAAAGAGAGAGGATTTGATCGCGCAATATATCTCAGAGGAAATCAATACTGTATTTGATATAGAAGCAGGACCTTTGGTGAAATTCAAATTGTTAAAGTTTGAAGAAAATGAGCATGTCGTATTGCTGACAATGCATCATATTATTTCTGATGGATGGTCAATGGGTATTTTTGTCAAAGAATTTGCCCATATATATGACGCCATTGTTTCCAATAAGAAGATTGATCTTTCTCCGGTGGAATGGCAGTATGCAGATTTTACAAAATGGCAGAGATCATGGTTTACCGGTGAGGTGAGACAAAGGCAGATTGATTATTGGAAACAGAAATTAGCAGATATTACCACATTGGACATTCCGGCAGATTATGACAGACCGGCACTTCAGACATTTGCAGGTAAAAAAGAATACTTTGTATTTAGTAAAGAAGTTATGCATCGCGTGGGTGAATTGTCAGAACAGACGGGAGCCACTCCTTTTATGATTTATCTGGCGGCGGTGAATGTGTTATTCGCACGTTATACAGGACAGGATGATATTGCCATCGGTACACCGATTGCCAACAGAGTTAGGAGAGAGACGGAAAATACCTTTGGATTTTTTGTTAACACCTTAGTGCTTCGCAATAGTGTGGAGAAGAATCCTACCTTCTTAGAATTGATCGAACGGGTAAAAGGTACCGCTTTAGAGGCGTATGATACACAGGATATGCCATTTGAAATGTTGGTAGATGAACTGGATGTAGAACGTGACCTGAGCCGAAATCCGTTATTCCAGGTGATGTTTGCCCTCCAGAATGAAGAATTGCCGGAATTCAGGTTACCAGAATTGGAGATCAAACGTTTTGAGACAGATAATTGTTCAGCCATGTTTGATTTCTGGATTTCCATGAGGGAATTTGAAGATGGTATTCACACCCTTTGTGAATACAATACAGACTTGTATAAAAAGTCAACCGTCATTAGAATGATGAAACATCTGGAAAGTATTTTGGACATCTTAAGTAAGAATCCGGAACTTCATGTAAAAGAGTTCAGATATATGGACAGTAATGAAGTGAAAGAGATTCTTTATCAACACAATGATACGGATACCGTCTTTGAAGATGAGCTGTTCGTTCATCAGATGTTTGAAAAGCAGGCAGCATTGCAGCCGGATGCTGTTGTTTTGAAATTTGAAGAGACAAGTATTACCTACGGAGAATTAAACCGCAAGGCAAATCAGATCGCCCATTACTTAAGGGCAAATGGTGTGAAGCAAAATGAATTTGTAGGTATTTATGTCTATCGTTCCATTGAAATGTTTGCTGCAATTTATGGCGTGCTAAAAGCAGGAGCTGGATATATTCCAATTGATCCCACCTATCCTTCAGATCGTGTCAGTTACATGGTTCAGGATTCGGAAGTGAGCATTGTATTGACTAATACAGACACAGAAGACATTTTTGGTGAAAACACAAAAGTGGTGGATTTAAGAAGAGAAGACTTCTTTGCCAGTCAGCCGGCAGAGAATCCAAATATCGAGACACAGCCGGGAGACGCGGTTTATATGATCTATACCTCAGGTTCTACCGGGTTACCGAAGGGAACGATCAACGTACATCGGGGATTACGCAATCGTATCAAATGGATTCAAAAAGTACAGGGATTGCAGAAGGGAGATGTTCTTCTTCATAAAACACCGTTCTGCTTCGATGTTTCCTGCGGTGAAATTTTCTGGGCACCGATGGTAGGAAGTAAAATGATCATTGCCAAACCGGAAGGACACAGAGATATTGATTATATAGTTGACCTGATTCAGAAGGAAAATATAACACATATCCACTTTGTACCGTCCATGTTGAAAATTCTCTTGAGAAATGCAGATCTTAGTAAACTGGGCAGTCTCAAAAAAGTATTTTGTAGTGGTGAAGCAGTGTCATACAGCTTAAGGCAGGAATTTTACCATAAGTGTAATATGGATTTATATAATATGTATGGTCCGACAGAAGCAGCGGTTGAAGTGACATACTACGATTGTAAAAACACCTGCGACAGAAGTTATGTTGCTATCGGTAAACCAATTGCCAACACACAGCTCTATGTATTGGATGAGTATCGAAATCCTGTTCCATACAATGTGGGAGGAGAATTATATATCGCCGGTGACAATGTGGCGAGAGGATACTTTAAGAGACCGGAATTAACGGCAGAGAAATTTGTGAACAATCCATTCCGGACTGATGCAAATGCAGTGATGTACCGCACCGGAGACAGGGTAAAGCTGCACGAAGATGGCAATATTGAATTTATTGCACGTATTGATAATCAGGTGAAGATCCGTGGTCAGCGGGTAGAGCTTGGAGAAATCGAAAAAGTCATTCAGTCCCATCCATCGGTGGAGGATAATGCGGTTATTGTGAGAAAGGATGAGGATAGCCTTAGAATTGTAAGCTACATTGTCAAAGATAATGATTACCGGTTTGTGAATGATGAGACCGATGATCAGCAGCATGTTGAGCAGTGGGAATCCGTATTCGATAACGCTTACAGTAAAGAAGAAAAGATTGTGGATGAGACCATCAACGCCACCAGTTGGCACAGCAGTTATTCGGGAGAAAAGATTCCATTGGAGGAAATGGAAGAATGGCTCAAGGATACCGTTCAGACAATCGAAAAACTGAAACCGCGTAAAGTCCTTGAGATCGGTTGTGGTACCGGTATGATCCTGTTTAAAATCGCACCAAATTGTGAGGAATATGTAGGTATTGACCTTTCAGAGATTGGTCTGAATTATATCAGAGAACATCTGAAAGGATTAGATAATGTCCGGCTGTATCAAAAGGCAGCAGATGATCTTGGAGAATTAATGAATGAAAAATTTGACACCATCATCATCAACTCCGTTGTCCAGTATTTCCCTGGCAGCCAGTACTTGGAAACAGTGATGGATCAACTCCTTTCCATGCTGACAGATAACGGCTCCTTATATCTTGGAGATATTCGGTCCTACAGCCTGTTGGAGAACTACCATACGTCTGTTGAATTGTTTAAGGCAGAAGAGAGTGAACGGTTGGAGGAGATCAAGAACAAGATTCAGCATGCAGTCCAGACAGAAAATGAATTATTACTTGATACAAATTATTTTCTGAATTTTGTGCAGACAAAAGAAAAGGTGACGAATGTGGTTACCTTGCAAAAACATGCAAAACATGAGAATGAAATGAGCAAGTATCGTTATAACACTATCATCACTACCAAAGCGGTTAAAACACCGGAGCATATCGAGAGATATGAAGCTGTGGATGCTGTTTCAGAGGACTTTATTTGTTCGGCTCTTTCTGAAAGTAAAAATGATGTGGTCATTTTCGAAAATCTTGATACAAAGCGGTTGGCATTTGAAAATGCAGCCATGAAAGTCCTGGCGGATGACAACGCTGATCACATGACAGTCAGAGAGTTGAAAGACCGGTTGGGAGAAAAGGCAAAGGAGGTTTTTGATCCTTATCAGCTGCTGGAGAAGGAAGAAGTTAACGGTTTTAAGGGATACGCAGTGTGGAACTGTCATCAGGTGGAAGGCAAGTATTCGATGGTATTCCTAAATACCTCTACCTTAGGAGAAGACATTACCATTGAAGAGGTAATGCTGCCTGACAGACATACCAAATTGACCGGTAAGCTGTTTTCTAATCCGATGGATTGGAAAAATCAGTCGGAATATGTGCCGAAAATGAGAGAGTATCTCCAGACAAAATTGCCGGAGTATATGGTACCATCCTTCTTTGTTATTTTAGAGGAACTTCCGCTGTTACCAAATGGAAAGCTGAATACAAAAGCGCTTCCTCAGCCTGAAAGTGTGAAGAGATTTTCTGTGAACTATGAAGCTGCCAAGAATGATATTGAAAAAAAGGTGGAAAAAATATGGGAGAGTATCCTGAATATTGATCAAATCGGTGTGAACGATAACTTTTTTGATATCGGCGGACATTCTCTGCTTTTGATTCAGGTATATTACAAGATTAAGGAAAACTTTGAGACAGATCTGTCTGTAGTGGATATGTTCAAATATTCCACTATCAGATTGTTAAGTGAATATCTTGCTGCTGAAGAGAAAGAAGATACAGTGGCAGAGAAGGTGCAGCAGACACAGCAAAGCAAAAAATCCATGAAGATAAACAGACAAAGAATGAAGGATTTAATGAAAAAATAAAGAGAGGAGGTTACAAATTGAGTGATACCCGTGATCTGATAAAAGGATTATCCAGAGAAGAACTATTAAAAGCAATCAAAAAATCAAAGGGAATGAAAACCAGGGGCTTGACCAGAGTAAGCCGCGAGAAAAACAGTTTCAGACAATCCTACTCACAGCAGCGACAGTGGTTCATGGAACAGTTTATGAGCGGTGGTGTTTACAATGTTGTCCAGTCGTATCTGTTGAAGGGAGAGTTACAGATAGAGTATTTCCAAAAGGCAATATATGCACTTGTTGAAAAACATGAAAGTTTAAGAACCGTATTTCGTTCTGTTAACTATGTTCCATCCCAGATAATCAAGCCTTATGAAGATTTCCATGTGGAATGTATTGATCTGAGCAGTATGCCTGTTGAAGCACAGGAAAACAAAGTAGGAGAATTGAATCATGAGTTAGCTACCAGGCCGTTTAACCTTACCACAGGACCATTGTATCGATTCAGTATCATGAAACTGTCAGATACAAAACATGTATTATCATTGTCGTTGCATCATATTATTTCAGACGGCTGGTCTTTTGGGGTGATCATGAAAGAACTGGCAGAAACCTACAAGGCATATCTGAATGGCAATTTTGTAAAGCAGGAATTAGCCATTCAATATGTGGATTATTCTGAATGGCAGTTTGAAAGAATGGAAAAGGGCGAGCTTGATGCGCAATTAGATTATTGGAAAAAACAATTAGCAGAGATCCCGGAACGGATTCGGTTACCCTATGATCATAAAAGAGGTAAGACACTGACATTTGCAGGGAAAACGGAAAATTTCAGTATTGGCAGGGAGACCTTGCAAAAGATGAATGTTTATTGTAACCGGGAACAGGGATCCCTCTATCATCTTATGCTGACTGCCTATGTATTAATGCTGCATTGCTATAGTCTTGAACAGGACATCTGTGTGGGGACACCAGTGGCAAACCGCAACAGAGTGGAACTGGAAAAACTCATAGGGCTTTTTATCAACACTGTGGTGATTAAAAAGAATGTGGATATGGACGAAACTGTCAATGCTGTCTTTCATTCTGTCAAAAACAGTTCTGAGGAAGCGTTTCATAATTCAGAAATCCCATTTGACAAGGTGGTAGAAAGTTTGAATGTCAAACGTAATACACAATACTCACCGGTGTTTCAGGTATTGTATGTACAAACAGAAGAATCCATGCTCCAGGTGGATGTGCCGGGAATTACCATTGAGGTAATTCCTGTGTCAGCGGAGACAGCGCAATTTGAACTGTCTCTCTATGCCACCATAATGAAAGATTCTGTGGTATGTGGTTTTGAATACAATACCGGTTTGTTTAACAGAGATACGATTCTTCAGATGATCAGCGACTTTAAGACAGTACTTGGATATATAATGGATCATCCGGAACGGAAAGTGAGTGAATTGAGGAATTCCATTGGCAGGAAAAAACTGAGATGTGCAGTGGCATCATCCTTTGTGGTTGAACCGGTAATGGATACACTGAACTATTGGCAGAATGAATTTGTGTTGCCATGTCAGTTCGAGCTGGCACCATACAGCCAGATTTTCCAGGAAATGATGGAAGAGGACAGCCTGTCAGCCAACAGTGATATTGGTATTCTTATTTTGAGAATAGAGGACTGGATACAAGGAAAAGAAGCATCAGAAGAAAAGATGATGGAAATGTTGTCGAATAATGTTGAGATGTTTGAAAAATTATTTGAACGCTATTTATCCCGGGGACATTATGCCGTTCTGTATCTTTGTCCCATGTCAGACGGATTTTATGAGAAGGAAGTATATCGGAAAGTGATCAGCGAACTCATGGAGGCCATGTGTCAGAAATACAGTCACTATGAAAATGTGATACTGATAGAAGGGGAAAAAGTGGCAGATGAATTTGATTTAACAGAGTATTATGACGCATTTGGAGATCAAGAAGGTCATGTTCCCTATATTCGCGAATATTTTACTGCCATGGGAACTGAGATTGTGAGACAGATAGTAAAAAAAGGTTTTACAAATCAGCCTTCATAGCATGAAGAGAGATCATAGAATGGTAAATGCTGAGAAAATAGAACCATCAACAATAAGAAAGAGAAGAGGAAACAGATATGGATTTTAAGGAACTGGTAGCTGATATTTTAGAGATAAATGTGGAAGAGGTGGTGTTGGGACTGTCGCCACAGAACAATCCGGAATGGACAAGTTTGAAACAGGTCAAGCTCATTGCGGCTATTGAAAAGAAATATGGAGTAAAATTTTCTTTCAAAGAAATGAAACAGTTAAAAAGTATGAAAATGTATGTGGACATTTTGCAGAAGAAGGGCGTAGAGGTGAATCTGAGTGAATAGTCAAGAAGAGTATATTTCAGAATACAGTGAAGATTTGAAATTGATGCTGACAATCCGAAAATTTGAGAACACATTACTGGATTTATTTACAAAGGGAAAAATATCCGGTACATGCCACACTTGCATCGGACAGGAATACATTCCTGTCTCACTGAGACCGTTTATCCGGGAAAATGATTTTGTGATCGGTAATCACAGGAGTCATGGACATTACATTGCCCGCTATGATGATGTGGAAGGGATCATGGCAGAGATCATGGGAAAAGAAGGAGCCATCTGTAATGGTGTTGGCGGTAGTCAGCATTTATACCGGGAAAGATTCATTTCCACCGGTGTTCAGGCAGAGGGAATTGCAGTGGGAACAGGAATCGCATGGAGCATGAAACAGGCAAAGCAGGATAATGTTGTGTTTGTGTATGTGGGCGATGGGACCTTTGGACGTGGCTGCCTTTATGAAAGCCTAAATTTAGCAGGTATTTTTCAATTGCCTATGGTCATAGTAGTAGAAAACAATGGAATTGCCATTTCTACTCATTCTGCTGACAGCATGTCGGGAAATATCAAAGGAAGAGCAGAGGCCTTTGATCTTCCCTATGTTTGTATAGATAATCAGAGAATTGATGTGATCAGAGAAGAGCTTCAGGATAAAATTCAAAATGTAAGAGAGGAAAAGAGACCTCTGATCATTGAATACAAAACAGTCCGGGTAGCGGCCCACAGCAAAAGTGACGACACGAGAACACCGGAAGAATTAAAGTATGTAAAGGAATCCGACTGGTATCATCAACTGAAAGGATGTCAGCTGTCTACCTTTGAACAATTGGAAGAAGAAGTAACAGAGAGAGTAGAGAAGATCTTAAATCATCTGCTTTTAGAGAAGAATGCAGAATGGAGCGATTATGAAAAAAGAGAGAATTAATGGAAACATACATAAGGCGATCTATGAACTGATGAAATCTGATGAAAAAGTAGTTTTTTTAGGTGAGGATGTGGCGGAACCATATGGAGGAGCCTTTAAGATCAGCAAAAATTTTTCAGAAGAGTTTCCAGACCGGGTGATCAATACTCCCATCAGTGAAGAAGGATTTGTCAACATGGCAACAGGAATGGCAATGATGGGATATAAACCCATCGTGGATATGATGTTTTCTGATTTTATGACATTAGCATTTGATCCCTTGGTGAATTTTGCGTCGAAATCTGTCACGATGTATGGAAGAAAGCTGGATTTGTCTATGATCATCCGCACGGCTAACGGAGGCTATCGGGGCTATGGTGCCACCCATAGCCAAAGCATGCAAAAGTTCTTTATGGGAGTGCCGGATCTGAGGGTTTATGAGATGTCTCCGTTTCATGAACACTCGAAAGTATTTTCCAGAATGCTTGAGGAGAAAAGACCATGTGTTTTTTTTGAAGAAAAGATTCTATATCCCCAGTATCTCATGACAGAAGGAAAGGTCAATGAACTGTTTGACGTTCACTATCTTGGAGAGCAGAACAATTGGGCCATTTCATGTGTAGAGGAAGAGGGTAGCAGTGATATCATTATAATTACACATGGTGGATTATCTTACATGTGTCTGGAAGGATTGGAACAGCTGCTCTTAGAAGAAGAGATCGAAGGAAAATTGATAGTACCATCCAGACTCTACCCGTTTGATGTGGCTGAACTGGAAACACAGATCGGTGACAGTGCAAAAATCCTGATTGTGGAGGAAGAAACAGAAGGTGTTTCCTGGGGAGAAAGCCTGGCTTACCACCTGATGAAACACTTTTATGACAGAAACCTTTATGTGGAGGTGCTAAGTTCAAAAGATAGTATTATTCCCGCCTCCCGCCGGTTAGAGGATGAAGTACTTGTGGGAAAAGAGATGATCTGCCATAAGATAAAAGAGATGGTAATGAAATAGAACAAAGGAGGAAGGCATGAAAAAAATAATAATACCACAGCTCAACGCAAATGATAATAGCTGTACTGTGCAGCAGATTCTTTTCAAAAAAGGTACACCGGTTCAAAAACATGATATTGTGATGATGTTAGAGACATCAAAGATCATTATCGATTTAGAATGTGAGGAAGAAGGCATTTTTTATCCGGTTGTAAAGGAAGGCAGTGACCTGCCTACGGGAGCAGTGGCTGCATTTCTGTTTTCTACAGTGGAAGAAATGGAAGCGTATGAGAAAAATCAGACGGAACCACAGAAAGAAAACGCTGTGAAAAGCTATAAATTAACCAATCAGGCAATGGAATTAATGAAGGAAAATGAGTTCACTGAGGAAGAACTGCTTTCTCTGAACAAAAAGATCATAAAGCTGGTTGATCTGGAAGAATTGTTGAAACAGCGGGAGCTTTCGAAGGAAAAGAATCTTAAATTTTCCGGCAATCAGAAAATGGTGTCACAGGTTGTATCACTTTCCCACGAAACCATTCCAAAGGCATTCTTGCTGATGAAAGTGAATATGAATGAAGCATGCAAGAAGATGAAAAAGCTAAGCGAAGAATATGATAGTTTTATTGGGATCGGCGATATTTTACCTGTTATAGTAGCCGGATTGAAAAATGATTTTCCGTTTTTTTATGGAAAGAGAAAAGATAATGATTCCTTTGTATCTGCAGAGAAAGTCAATGTCGGTATCACAATTGACACAGGAAACGGACTTTTTATTCCTGTTCTGCAGGAAGAAGAGCTGGACAGAATAGAGCAGGTCTCAGAAAAGTTGACGGAATTCCGGTATAAAGCAATGAGAAATGAATTTGAACAAGATGATTTTAAGGAGGGCGTCATCAGTATCAGTCTGAATACCAACAAGGATATCTCATTTGTTCTTCCTATCATTCAGCCGGGACAGGTTGCCATGATTTCAGTGGGTGCCATGATGAAGGAACTTGTTTTGGAGGAGGGAGAATTGAAAGAAAACCAATATTTTAATCTGGGAATAGCCTATGATCACAGAGTTGTCAATGGTGCCTATGCTGCGGATTATGCTGCGGCTATCAAAGAAAAAATTGAAAAGTGTAGTTTTTTTAATAATATATAAGAGGTGAGAAATAATTGAACGAAAAGAATAAAAAAATATATCTTCTGTCCAGTTTTACCATAGATCCTCTGAAAGATTATATTGAGACCATGGGAAATGAGGAAAACAGGTCTTTTCAGGTAACGGTAGGTCCTTATCATCAAATCGTTACAACGTGTATCAATGATCAAAGCGAATTGTATAAAAATCATGTGGATGTATTAGTAGTATGGTTTCGACTGGAGGATATATTCGGAAGAAATGATTTTTATCATGACCAGGTGATAAAGACTGCCCAAAATGATATAAAGATACTTTATGATGCGGTTTCTCATGCCACAGAGAAACTGAAATGTGAGTTAATTTTTGTTCTGCCTGGAAGAATAGAAAGCAGACCGCTGGGAATCGGCGACATGCAATTGAGTCGGGGAATCACAAACGTGTCTTTGGATTTCAGAAAATATCTTCTGGAAAGATGCAGAAAACAAGAGAGGGTTTCTGTCATCGATGGGGAAGAGATTCTTCGAACAGTCGGTGTTACGAATGCTTATGATATGTCAATGTATGCTTACGCCAAAATTCCTTTTACCACGATTGTCTATGAAAAAATGGCACAGATGATCTGCAGAACACTGCAGGCAAAGCAGGAGCCAACGGTATTTGTAATAGATGCCGATCTTTTATTTTGTGAGCCAAAGGATGAAGAAGTGCTGAATGAAATAAAGGAAGATCGTCTGATATTGGATGATTCCGGCCTGATGGTTCAGGAATATGTGAAAGACTTGATCTCATGGGGACATTCCTTCCTAGTATGTACCGGATCTGATGAAGGTACACTGAAACATTTGCTGGAACGAAGTGATACCGTATTGTCAGAGGAAGATTTTTTGTACAGAATAGGTGACTGCCATTCCTATGAGACAGTCCTTCAGAAGGCAAAAGAAGTTTATGGAATCAATAGGGGACAGCTTGTTATATTGGACAGCAGGGAGGTGGATGTTCCCGGGTGCCGGTGTCTGTTGCTTCCGGAAGACAATGTTTTATGGAAAGAGTGCATAGAGCAATCCGGGGTACTAGATTACTTACCACAGGAAGAACAGTATTATCATAGGGATCCGGACAGCGGAAACGAAGAGAGCGACTTTGACATCGAAGATTTTTATCAGAGCAATGATCTGTGTGTGGAATTACTTCCATGTGTCAAAGAAAACGTGGAGAGAGTGGAACATGTATTTGAGAGTGTAAAGGATTTTAATTTTACAGGCACCTGTTATGACAAAGAGGCTTTGCTGAAAATGACAGAAGAGAAAAATAAACTTTTATTTGGCATCAGGGTGGAAGACCGATTTGGAAATTATGGCATTGCAGGAGCTTTGGCAGGGGATAGGGCAGGCAGTATCTTTGTGGTGGATAATCTGCTTCTCAACTGTAGGATACTTGGAAAAAAAGTGGAATACCATGTATTACGGCAACTGGCGGAAAGATTGCAGGAACTTGAATTGACACATGTGGAACTTCACTATGACACAAACGGAAGAAATGAAATGGCTGCCGGCTTTATTCAGGAACTGTCAGGGGAACCGTCAGAGAAGATTTTGGCAGGGAAGGTAATGCGTTTAGAAGTACAGCGACTTTTAACATTTGCAGCAGAGAAGATAGAGGCAAAGAAAGAAAAGAAGCTTATGGATCACAAAAATCAGAAGGATCCCTTCCGGTTCATTCATGATTTCTTTGAGAACAAAACGGAAGAAAAACAAGAGATTTTGAAAATGATGGAGGGAAAACCGGATATCGCAACGATCATGGAAGAAATGAGAAAAGCTTCTGTGCGCAGGAGAGATGAAGATATGGCGGATTATGTGGAACCGCGGACCGAAACAGAGAAAAAAGTAGCAAACCTTTGGAAAGAGATCTTAAATCTTGATAAAGTGGGGGTCTATGATAATTTCTTCCAAATCGGAGGAACTTCTCTGATGGCAGCGCAGCTGATCATTAAGTTCCAGATGGAGTTTGGAATGATATTTCCGGTACGTATCTTTTTCGATAATTCTTCTGTGGAACAAATGGCAGCCTACATTGACGCCATTGTACAGAATAATGATAAAGATTCTTTAAATGCCAATGCGGTAAGTGATTTTCGATATAAGACAAGGGAATTTTTGAAAAACGAAGTATGGCTGCCAGAGGATATCACGGCACAGAAAAAATTCCAGGATACGGTTATAAAGGTCAAAAATGTTTTGCTGACAGGAGCCACCGGATTTTTAGGAGCATTTTTGTTACATGATCTCATTGAGAAAACAGAGTATCTCATCTACGCCATGGTAAACGCAAAAGAGGAAGAGGAAGGGATGCAGCGGATCATCAACAATTTGCAGAAATATTCTCTTTGGAATGCGTCTTTCCGGAACCGGATCAGGATCGTCACAGGTGATCTCTCCAAGGCAAGAATGGGAATGTCAGAAGAGGAGTTTGGTGCGTTAGCAAAAGAGATTCATGAGATTTATCATGGGGCTGCCAACACGAATTTTTTACAGCCATATCATATGTTGAAAGATGTCAATGTATATGGAACACAGGAGATCATGAGGTTTGCCACTACCTATCAATTGAAAAAAATACATTATATCTCAACTCATTACGTATTTTCAAATTTGTCCCATGAAAATGGATATATTGCATACGAAAATACTTTTCCAACGGAAGAAGAGGTACTGGTGCTGGGGTATCAGCAGAGCAAATGGGTTGGGGAAAACATTATGCAGATGGCAAAAAAACGAGGAGTACCGGTCAGTGTTTACCGGGTAGGCAGAATATCGGGCTCAACGGTGAATGGCGCATGCCAGACAAAGGATATTATGTGGATGATGATCAAATGTTGTGTGGAAGCCGGCGTTCTCTTTGAAGAAAATGTGAAAATTGAATTTATTCCGGTAGACTTTGTCAGTCAGGCCATTGTTGCTTTATCCATTCAAAAAAATGCGGGGGATCAGAATTATCATTTGTGTGCCAATAAATTGAATGATCTGAAACAGATATATGAGTGGATGAAGGAATATGGATTCAAGGTAGAAACTTTACCATATGCGGAATGGAAGAGAGAACTGGTAAAGCGAGTATCGGAAAGCGAAACAATGTTTACGGCAAAAGCCATGCTTCCATTTATCCCGGAAGATATGTCGGAATGGGATGTGGAAATTGTGTATGACAATACGAATGTGAAGAAGGGACTGCAGGGAATGAATATGCCGGTTCCGGTTGTCACAAAGGAAATTTTCGAGAAATATCTTGACTACTTCGTGGAAACAAAGTTTTTTGAAATGTAAGAAAGAACAGGAGAATGATTATGCTAGAAAATGCAAAAATATTGAAGACGAAAAAAATGAGTATGTACAACACGGGAAGATGGATTTCTTTATTGATCGGTATTTTATATATCGGAATCGGAATCTTGTTGCCCATTGATCCGGCAGAAAAATATCGTGGAACAGAATTTTATGAGCAGATTGCAGCACATCCATTGATTCCACATATGTGGAGATACATCTTTGTGGCAATTGGTTTCTTGTCCATCAGCTGGATCTCCTCTGCCATCTCATATGTCAGAACAAAAAGCTACGAATGGGAGGGATTATATCAATGGGCATGTGTTCTGGGATATGGTGGTGCCATCATGCTGTGTCTTGAATGGATGCGAGAAGTTTTTATTATGAAGGTTATGACATTATATTCAACAGGTAATGAAATGTACCGTGTCGCCTGCGAAGTGGCAGCATTTCCGCTGGATCCTGACTTTTTGTGGATGTTTGGCGGATTTGGATTCTGGTATTTTATTACTTCTTTATTAGCCTTGAGAAATAATATGTTTCAACCAAAGATCAATAAGCTCGGTATTTTTGTCGGTATTGATTTGATGTTGACAATGTTTTTTGGAATTACGGATACGATTGTTTATTTTAGCTGGGGACAATTGACCATCATGCAGATCACTGCTTTATTAGGCGGTATTTTAGGAGCGGTATATCATGTAAGGATGTTCTTTGTCATGAAAAAGGTAAAAAACCAGTATGAAGAGTTGTTGGATGACTTAGTAAAGTAGCATGGTATGCTTTCCGTGCAAAAAAATAGTTTTGAAAAATTTGTATTTGTCTCAAAATTTGTATTTGTCTCAAAATGAGGTTGCAACATAAAAAAGAATATGATATAGTATCTGCTAGATATATCTAATAGATACTATATCGGTTTTTATGTCAATACAGTAGAATGGTGGTAGAGGAAGCATGGAAGGCACGACAAAGTATGTTATTTTAGGGTTACTTTACAGTGAAAATTTAACGGGCTATGAGATTAAAAAGATTATTGACAGCAGAATGACTTTTTTTTGGAATGAGAGCTACGGTCAGATCTATCCGTCTTTAAAAAAGATAAAGGAAGAGCAGCTGGCCGAGGAAATTACGGATGAAACCAATAAAAAGAAAAAAAATAAGTATGCCATCACCAGGAAGGGTAGAGAGGTGTTTGAAGACTGGCTGCTGATGGAAAATAATAAAGATAACATCCGGATAGAGATCCTTTTGAAAATTTACTTTGCCGCGGAGGCGAATATAGACCGCATTCAGTTTCAATTGAGAAAACTGTATGAGCAGAGTATCAGGACGGTAAAAATCTATGAGGCATTTGAGGAACAGTTGAGAGAACTGCCGGCAAAGGAACATAATCATAAATACATGCTGCAGTTTATCAAATTGGGGCATGAATTACAGAATGTCTGCTTAGAGTGGAGCGGTGAATACTTAAAAAAAATTGAGAGCGGGGAGTTATGATGATGAGAAAAAAAATGTTGAAAGTTGGATTTTCGGTCAGAGGGCTGACGGCCTTTTTGTTGGTGCTGATACCCAATATTATCTTTTTTGCTACAGCGAATGCTTCCAGTAAGCAGGGATTGGAAGATAAGAATCAAGTGGTAAGTGCCCTGCAGAATATCCTGCAGATGCTCCTGATCTTTATGCTTGTCTTTGTGAAAAGCCAGCATAAAAATAGCCTGAAGGATGTAAGAGTCATGACAGGATTTCTGTTTTTAGCATCTTATTATCTGTTATGGTGTCGGTATTTTTATCACGGAATGGACTACTCTGTGATCAGCAGCAGTGTGGCAGTTTCTGTTGGGATGTCCCTTTTTCCGGCGATTTACTTTATTTTAGCGGAACTATGGCTTGATAATCCCATCGGTGCAGTGACTGCGTTGGTATTTGGAATAGCCCATGTGACCAATACCTGCATCAACTTATCGTAAAACTATGAAAATAATAGAAAGAAGGATAGAAGATTATTCACAGCAGAATAATTGATAAATAGATTATGAAAGTAGAAATGGATCAATGGTTTTTATGTAAACAAAAAAACAAAGGGAGGAAAATAGAATATCGGATTTTCCTGTTTCCGCCGGCCGGAGGAGATGTTTCCACCTATCTTCACTGGGAGGACTTGTTGCCGGATTTTGTCGAGGTGTGTTTCGTAAAGTTACCAGGACGTGGGATGAGGATTTCGGAACCGGCAATTGATGATCTGGATGAACTGACAGAGCAGCTTTTGGTAGGAATCGAAAGATACAATGATCTTCCATTTGTTTTTTTTGGACACAGTATGGGCGGACTGGTTGCCTATGGGCTGGCGCAGAAAATGCAGGAAAGAAATATGAAAATGCCTGAGAAACTCATGATTTCAAGTATCAAAGCGCCAAGTTACATGAACAGATTTACGGAATCTCTCACAGAGGACAATGACGATAAGTTATATAAAAAGAGTGACAAGGAATTCCTTTCACGGGTTGAAAAATTAGGAGGGATTCCTAAGATTCTATTGGACTCCAAAGGATTTTTAGAATTAATATTGCCGTATTTTAAGCGTGATATGAAGTTGTGCGAAACATATGATCCGGCAAATGCAAAGGTTTTAGATATTCCTTTTGAAATATTTGGTGGCAATAAAGATGGAATTGTGAATAGAGAAGAGTTAAACGGCTGGAAAAAATTCACGAGCAGAAGTTGTGCAGTTACGATCTTCCCAGGTAACCATTTCTATTTTCTGGATAATCCTACCACCTTGTTGTTTCAGATCAGTAATGCGTTTCATGATATGTATTTTGAAACGGCTTAAAGTATCTGGATAAAGAATAAAAAAGAATGCATAACATCTCATGAGCAGGTATGATACAGCAGGAAGGACAGCAATGAAAAGATTTGAAGTTATTGTGATCGGCGGAGGAATCGGCGGTTGTGAAGCTGCCAAAATAGCAGCAAAATATGATAAAAAAGTTTTGTTGGTGGAGAGGGAATATATTGGAGGAACCTGTTTGAACTATGGCTGTATTCCCAGTAAATTCTATCTTTCGGTGGCGAAGGAATGCGAAGAAATACAACAGGACATAGAAGCAGGTATGATACAGGGAACAGTGAAGCCACAGTTAGGTGCCATTAAGGAGAAACAGAGAAACGTAGTTGAACAATTAAGAAATGGCATGTTGCTGGAATTGCGCGCCAATCATGTGGAAGTGGTTTTTGGCGAGGCGATTCTGGACTTGACAGGAAATGAAAAAATCGTGCGGATCAAAGAAGAATCATTTGAGGCGGATCATGTGATTTTAGCAAATGGATCTTCTAATAGAATTCCAGCATTTGATGGAATAACAGAAGAAGACATGGGGCAATTTGTCTTAACCAATGGCGAGATATTTGACAGGAAAGATTTATCGGGAAAAGTAGTTGTCATCGGAGGAGGCGTATCTGGTATAGAAATGGCATACATTCTTCATGAATTCGGTTGCCAGGTAATGGTGCTGGAAGCACAAGACAGGATACTAAGCACCATGGACAAAACACTGGCACTTCAATTACAACAGCTTCTCAGACAAAAAGGAATCAATATGATCCTGAACTGTAAAGTGAAAGATCTTGTGGACGGATGTGTTATCTATGAACAGGATGGAAAGGAAGAAGTCTATGAGTGCCATCATGTGTATTTATCAATAGGGAGAAAGGGAAATGTTGAATCATTGCCAAAAGAGTTGAAGCGAACAAAGGCACAAAGTTTTTTGGAAGTAGATGACAGATACAGGACCAATGTTCCGGGCGTGTACGCCATTGGTGACATTAACGGAAAGAGTATGCTGGCACACAGTGCTGCTATGCAGGCAGAGATTGCGGTAAAAGATCTTTATGAAACAGGGTTTGAGGAAAAGAAAACAGATGCCATACCGCAAATCATATATACCAATCCTGAAGTTGCTTATGTGGGTCTGACGGAAGAGCAGGCCAAGGCGGAGGGAATATCGTATCATGTTGCTGAATTGTCCATGAACTATAGCGGCAGATATGTGATTGAAAACAGGGAAATGAAAAAACATGGAATGATGAAATTATTAATCTCTGAGGATGAACACATTTTGGGAGGAGGTATGGTAAGCTGTTATGCTTCTGAAATGATCAGCACGTTAGCGACCATGATCCATCAATCCATGACCTGTGAGGAGGTTCTTCAGATCGTATATCCACATCCGACGGAAATCGAAGTGATACGGGACTGTATAAAAAAATGGAAACAGAATAAGGAGGCGTTATGAACATGAACGTAATTGAAACAAATCATCTGGTGAAAAAATTTGGTGACTACACAGCAGTCAATGACTTGTCTTTAGGAATAGAAAAGGGGGAAGTGTTTGGATTATTGGGTCCCAACGGAGCGGGAAAAAGTACAACCATCAATATGATCTGCGGCTTATTACATCCCACCAGCGGTTCTATCCGTTTATTGGATGGACCGGTAGACGTCAATAAGAGCAAACTGGGATTTGTCCCCCAAAATATTGCGTTATATGATAAGTATACTGCGTATGAAAATGTGAAATTTTTTGGAGAATTATATGGACTCAGAGGGAAAAAATTAAAAGAAGGGATTGACCGTTCCCTTGAATATACTGGTTTGCTGGATGTGAAAAAGAAAAAAGCCGGTACTTTTTCCGGCGGTATGCTTCGCAGATTGAATATTGCCTGCGCCCTCATCCATGAACCGGAAATTATTATCATGGATGAACCAACAGTTGGTATTGATCCTCAATCCCGAAATCACATTCTGAGTACAGTTAAGATGCTTAATGAAGATAATGTAACGGTGGTATACACAACACATTACATGGAAGAGGTAGAGGCAATCTGCAAGCGAATTGCCATTATTGATCATGGTCAGGTGATTGCGCAAGGGACAAAAGAAGAACTTACCGGAATGATAGAAGATAAGAGGACACTGGAACTGGTGGTGGACAATGCTGTTAAAATAACAGATGGCGGTTTAAGAGAAATTACCGGCGTTTCGGATATTTACCTTCAGGAAAATACCATCAGAATTGAAAGTGAACGGGAGGCAGACAATCTGAATGCCATCTTGAAGTATCTGACTGACCATAATGTAAGGGTAAGGGATATTGATTACAAAGAGGTTTCTCTGGAAACAGTATTCTTAACATTGACCGGCAGAAAATTACGAGACTAATCTTGGGAGGGTGAAATGATTTATATCATAAAAAAGGTTATAAAGAATCAGATAAAAAATCCAAAATGGTTATTGTTTTTAATGCTGTTCCCCATTTTCTTAATTATGTTGATCTCTTCCATATTGGAACAGGCTTTTGATGATAAATCCAGTCTGAATAAAGTAGACGTTGTTCTCTGCGATCAATCGGAAGGATTTTCAAAAGAAGTGGTGGATGCTATTACCAGTGCTTCCGTGGCCATCGAAGATGATTATGGCATTAAGATCAGTAATATTGATGAGAAAGCCACAGGAATCAGAGAGGCAAGAGTAAATAAAAAAGTATTTGTGCACCTGGACGGAGATAAAATCCAGGTATATGGCAATGACACGGAGGTACTGAATACGGCAAGAGTTGTTGCTTTATTTCGAAGTGTGGCGTGTAGCATACAAACTGTAAAAGAATCCTACAGGATTGTTGGTGAAGAAGCACTGCAAATGATCGGAAGGGATAACGCAGAGTATGAAGTGGATACAGAAATGATCCCGGATGAAAGCGCCATGAGTTCCTATGATTACTATGGCGTAGTAGAAATTACGCTTATGATCTTGTATCTGATATTGATTCCATTGGGCGATCTGTTCCGGGATAAATCAACCAACGTAAAGGAACGTATTTTGCTGTCTGGTTTGTCGAGAATCAAATATTTTATAGCATCGTTGATTGCCTATACAATTGTTGCCATTATCGCATTTATACCATCATTTTTAATATCGTATTATCATTATGATGTTAATTGGGGAAAGATGCCGGCGATGATGTATGTGTATCTGATGTTGTTTGCTGTTTATAACATTACCATAGGCATGCTGTTTGGCGTTTTGTTGAATAACAGAGGAAAAGTAGAAGCGATTCTTTCTGTGATCGCTATTCCGATATTCTCGTTCTTAGGAGGTTCTTACACGCCATTTCCATATGATATGGAAGGTGTGTTCAGCAAGATTATGCTGATGTCGCCACTCAGATGGGTCAATGTTTCGATCTTTAAAAATATTTACGGTGGAGATGCGCTCCCGCAGATCGTCACATCCGTCATCTTTGTTGCGTTAATTGGTGTTCATTTGAGTGTTATTGTAGTGAGGGACAGAAGGGAGAACAAAGCATGAAAACCTTTTTGGCATTGATAAAAAATAATATTAGGATCACGATTTTACACAAACCCCTTTCTTTCATTTTGACAACCTGCATTCCTGTTATTGTACTGATCATTGCGAGTAAAGTTGTTACTTACTCTTCTTCGCTGGTAAATGTTGGGGTCAGTGATGCAGATCACAGTGTGTCTTCTGAGTCCATCGTCGGTATCATAGAGGAGTTGGAAGGAATTAAAGTATTCCATATGGAAGCAGATGAGATCGAGGGGGCTTTTCAAAGTAATAAGATCAATGTGGCATTAAAAATAGACAAGGGCTTTCAGGAGGAGCTTTTGAATGCAAAAATTGAAAACATTCTTGTTGTAGGAAATGAATCTCAAAATGTATATATCCTCCTCCAGTCTATTTTAAAAAATCATCTTTTGAATTTAAGGAATATCGGTAAAGTGGCCAGGGGAGACGCTTCAGAATTCGAAACATCCGTCAACAATTATTTCGAGACATCCCAGTATGTTGAGAAGACGCCGTTGAATGATAAATATACGGAATATAACAACTCCAATATTTTTGTGGGTATTTTGATTTTGTTTGTTTTTTTTAATGCTTCTTCGGTTGCCAATGTGATCAATACAGATCGGGAAAGAAACATTTATTCAAGAATATTTCTCTCAGATGCAAAAGTCTGGATGTACTATCTGGCGAATGTTTTGTGCAATCTTACCATCGCTGTATTTCAGATCGGTGTTTCCATATTGGGTATGAAATACTTATCTGATTCTTCTATTGGGCTTAGTTCGTGGAATCTGTTTATTATTTTACTGTGTACGGCAACGGTGGCTATTTCCTTCGGAACATTTTATGTTGCTTTATTTGAAGATGCAGATGTTTCTTCTATGGTTTCCAATCTGGTGAATTTATTAATCATCATTTTGGGCGGTTGTTTTATTCAGGTGGAATTATTTCCTGATTTCATTGATAAGATTTCCTATCTGTCGCCGGCAAGATGGGCTATGCAATCCATTTTAGATGTGCAGCAAGGTGTTACGATGAATGAAATCCGCTCTAACCTTTTATATCTGGCAGGGTTAGCCATTGTTGTGTTTATCGCAGCGATTTTTATTACCGGCAGAAAAGAGCGGAAGTTCAGGGTTATTTCATAAAGTCATTTCCATGCTTTGATCATGTTATTAGGGAGAATTTTTAAGATGAAGAAAACCGTAGTGATCTCTTCGATTTTTTGTACAATTTTATTTTTTCTGCATTGTACCATTGCATGCCTGCATTATTCACAAGTGATAACCTCGAAAGTGCCAGTGATAGCTTCTGGCTGCATTTTGGGAATTCCTCTGGTGATTCATATGGTTACATCTCTCATTTCTATGGCAAGAAATGCCCAGAAGGATCCCAACGCATCAGCATATGCAGAACTGAATGTCAATATCGTGATACAATCGGCTACCGGCATTTTTTCCATGGTATTTCTAGTGTTGCATGTGGTGGTCAACGGGCTGTCAAGTGCTTATGGCCATAAGTTTTTGTTGTATCTCCATGCGGCGCTTGAATTGATATTCATATTGATCCTGCTCCTCCATTTGGCAGTAGGATTACCCAAACTTTTCTTGTCACTGGGATTGATCAAAAGAATGAAAAGTTATAAGATCAGCCGCATAGTAGTCTGTGTATTATTGATCATTCCTTTACTCATGTATGTGATTTCGTCCATACAGTATCATTTTATTTATACAGACTAATTATTGCCTATGAAATGATAAAAGTGTCCGGTTTTTTGATTTTTTACGAACACTTGATCCAAATTAGCAGAAGAGAGGATGTCAGATGGTGCAGAATAATAAGATCAAACAAGTAATCGTTATCGGAAGCGGCCTGGCAGGTCTGTCCACAGCCGTGAAACTGGCAGAGAAAGAAGTAGTTGTGCATGTAGTATCTCCTTCTTTACCGGAAAGATCACAGTCTGTCATGGCAATGGGAGGCATGAATGTTGCCTTAGATACTAAAAACGAGGGAGACTCTACAGAACTCCATTTCAGGGATACGATGGAAAGCGGTGCTTATCTCAATGATGCCAAAGCAGTGGAGAATCTGGTGAATCGCGGACCGGAGATCGCAACATGGTTAAAATCAATTGGTGTGAATTTTGCGTTGGACGCGGAAGGAAGGATTGATCTTAGAAAATTTGGCGGACAAAGCAAAATAAGAACAGCTTATGCTGGTGCGCGGACCGGAAAACAAATGGTAACGGCCATCATCTCAAAGGCAAGGGAATATGAAGCAAAAGGATTCATCAAGTATCATTGCGGATATCGCTTTTATGATCTGCCGGTAAAAGACAGGGAATGCCTGGGGGCAGTTTTGATTCATGAAGAAGACAATACTGTGAAAATCCTATGCGCTGATGCAGTGGTGATTGCTTCCGGTGGATTAAACGGTTTGTTTGGAAAAACAACAGGCTCCACGTTGAATGACGGCTATGCCACCGGAAAACTGTTTTCCTTGGGGGTGTGTCTGTCCAATCTCGAAATGATTCAGTATCATCCCACAACGGTACAGACAGGAACGAAGCAAATGCTGATCACTGAGGCAGCAAGAGGTGCCGGAGGGAGACTCTATACCATAAAAGGCGGAAAAAGATGGTATTTCATGGAAGAGTGGTATCCGGAAAAAGGTGCGTTAATGTCAAGAGATGTGGTGAGCCGGAGTATATATAAGATCATGAAGAATCAGGAAACAAACGGGGAAGTATACTTGGATATTTCATTTTTGAATCACAACATCATAGAGAAACAGTTGGATGAGGTGGTCAATATCTGCGAAAAACATCTGAAGATCGATCCTTACAAGGAACCCATCAGAGTTACTCCGGGAATCCATTATTTTATGGGTGGTATTAAAACCGATGAATATCATAAGACTAATATTAACAGATTGTATGCTGTGGGGGAGTGTTCCTCTCAATATCACGGGGCTAATCGACTGGGAGGTAATTCACTGCTGGGAGCTTTATGTGGAGGATTTACGGCAAGTGAATCCTGTTTACAGTTAACACCTTTGGACGATTCTGCAGTGGCACCTGTCATAAAAGAATATCAGGATAAGGTGGATCAGGAAGTGGCGGCATGGAAGAAAGATGATCACATCCCATTAAAAATATATCAGGATACAAGGGAACAACTCACTGATATCATGAATCGATCTATGAATATCTATCGTGACGAAACATCATTGCAGGCAGCTTTGAAGCAGTTGGAAGGATTGGAAAACAACAAGTTTTTTTATACCGGTTTCTATCAGACAAAGGTATTGGAAAACAATCTTTTTCTGGCAAAAGCAGTGGTAAAAAGTGCGCTGATGCGACGCGAGAGCAGAGGTGCGCACCAAAGGACAGATTATCCTGAGACACGGGATGACTTTCAAAAGGTTTCAAAGGCTGAGTATCGGAATCAAGAGATCGAAATCTACTTTTAACGTGGTAATGGTATCAGGAGGCATATACCGGAAAGGAAATGATATTTATGATAGATGTTAGAATTTTGAGAAAAGAAAACAGAGAGAGTGAGTCTTACCAGCAGACGTTTGTTTATGAGGGAGATCCTCATATCACGGTAGAACATCTTTTGATCCGGTTGAATGAAAAAATTTTAACACAATCCAAAGAACGTCCTATCACATGGGAGTGCAGTTGCGAGCAGGGAATATGTGGTGCCTGTGGGATGGTCATTAACGGAAGGCCGGCACTTGCCTGCCAAACTTATTGTGACGAACTTTTAGAGAAGGAATCATTGATTACCATATCTCCATTAAGCAAGTTTCCTGTGATCTGCGATCTGAAGGTGGATCGGAGCGGGTTGTATGCGCTGATGAAACAAATGGATCTTTGGCTGAAGGAGAAGGCTGTTACGGATGAGAAGACGTATCCGTTACGTTATGAAGCTTCCAATTGTCTGATGTGTGGATGCTGCCTGGAAGTATGTCCGAATTACAGTGCGGGCGGTGTTTTTTCAGGAATGATGGGGACGGCAGCCATCACTAATTTAACATTGCAGAGTTCGAAAAATACCTTCCGGGAGCAATATAAAAAATCAGTGTTTGAGGGTTGTAGCAAATCACTGGCCTGTCAGAAAATATGCCCTTTGAATATCCCCATGCTGGAAATGATGTCAGATATGAATAGAGTGTCTATTTGGAAAATATGGAATATATGGAAAAACACGATAGAATAGTATCATATAATATGAATATTTGTTGAGGGGATGCCGGGTGATAATATGGTTGAGATAAGGTTCTTAGATATATCGAAGATTCATCAAGATGAATATGAAAGATTATATCATTTATGCTCCGAGGAGAGAAAAAATAAGGTAAATCGTTATATCGATATTGATGATAGGAAGCGTGGAGTTGCTGCTCATGTTTTGATGAAATATGGATGGATAGAAAGTGGTAGAAAGATTGCAAATCTAAAGATTTTATACAATGCATATGGAAAACCATATCTTCAAAATGATGAAAGTTTTTGTTTCAATCTTTCTCATGCCGGAAAATGGGTGGCAATTGCTTACGGCAATTTTGAAGTGGGGATTGACATAGAACAGATACAAGAAAAACGATATGGTATTGTGGAACAGTTTTATGGTGATAAAGAAAAAGTATATATTCAGAAGGCAGATTCTGTGAAAGAGGGCAACAGAAGATTTACTCAAATATGGACCATAAAGGAAAGTTATCTGAAATATCTTGGCATTGGTTTAAATAAAGAGTTAAATTCTTTTGATTTTGAAATCAAGGATCAAATTCGATTATATAATAAACGAGGAGAAAAGCAGAGTCAGTTATCTTTCTTTAGTAAATTGTTTCGTGATGAGTATTATCTGTCAATTTGTGGAATAGAAAAAGAAATACAAATAAAAGAAATCTATGTGGAGGATTTATTGGAAAATGAGTCAATTAGTTTATTATGAAAGTGCTTGTACCAATCCATATTACAATTTGGCCATGGAAGAATATTTGTTTCATCATAAAAAAGAGCATCAAATTGTTTTGTTTCTCTGGCAGAATGAGCGTACCATTGTTATAGGAAGGTATCAGAATTTATTAGAAGAAGTTAATATGAAATATGCTACGGAGGAAAATATTAGCATTGTAAGAAGAAATAGTGGTGGTGGGGCTGTATACCATGATTTGGGGAATCTGAATTATACCATTATCATGGATGAAAAAAAAGAGGAGAGCATAGATTTTTCCAGTTTCATGCAACCTTTACTTAAGACGGTGCAGTCATTAGGGATTCCGGCAGAGATTTCTGGAAAAAATGATATCAAAGTTAAGGAATATAAAATTTCAGGAAATTCAATATATATTTCTGGTGGTAAAGTTCTTCTTCACGGAACTGTGCTAATTAACAGTGATTTACAGGTTTTGCAACGAGTGCTGACAAGACGGAGTAAGGTGGTGAATTCAAAGGCTACTGGTTCCATCAAAAGTAATGTTAAAAATTTAGAGTTATTATATGGACGGAAGATAAAGGTCGCTGATTTTAAAAGAATGTTCCGTCATCAATTTGGAGAAGGAAAAGAGATATCATATGGGACTTTCTCAGAAGAAGATATAAATGATATCAAAAAACTAGCGCAGAAGAAGTATATGACAAATGAATGGAATTATGGAAAAAGCCCGGAGTGTGATGTGGTATATGAAGGGAGATATGAGGGAGGAACCATAAGAGCACACTTGAAAATGGAAGGCAGTGTTGTGAAAAATATCTGGTTTAGTGGTGATTTTATCTGTAAAAAGGACATAAAAGAATTAGAAAAAAATTTTCTGGGAATGAGGATCGACCAATTTCTATTACATAAACTGGTAAATATGCATATTGAGGATTATTTTGAGAAAATAAGTACGAATGATATTTATCATTTATTATTTGACAATAATACTACATAGTGGAACAGACAATATGTAACGACCTCTACATGGTAGTTTCTGGATTATCCCATATACTATAGTTTGTGTAGAACAATGGTAACATGGATTACCGTATGTCGTGGTTAAACATTTTTATACCACTTGTTGTGGCTAAATTTGGATTTCTGTTGGGAGGCTATCAGGCTGTTTTTGCTTGATCCGGAGGCGATATCTATTATAGCTATGCGGACGTTCATGGTTATATTTTACATATGCAAATTCCATCAGTTTGATAGAGTCCTTCTTCTATTGTAAAGTCGTATGTAAATGCTACTATGAAAATGTAAGAAATTCCGAAATGAAAATGTAGGAATTTCAGCATTTTTGTAGTAGCATTTTTCTTTTATAATTATGTCATCTCTTTATGGTGAATATATGCGAGATGGCATATGCCATATCATTTGTTGGATTTAACGATATCATTTCTTGGAGAAGTGGAAGAAAACAAATTAGGATTGACAAGAACACATGTTCGATGTATTATATGGATATGACGTAGTATATACCGTCAATTTTATGATCAGCACTGCCAGGGCATCGTTGGATGCGTCGGAACTCCTGACAGAATAGCTTGCGAAGGTTTATTCCCTTTCCTTTGACAAGTACAAAGATGTGAAAAATTTTTGTATCAAAAGGAGAGATAACATGTCAGATTATCAAGAAATGGTAGAATTTAGGTGTAGGAGGCATAATTGTAACAAGTTATTATTGAATTACTACATAACAGGCGTTGGTAGTAACCTCCATCTGGAGGGGATTGAGTTAAAATGTAACAAATGCAAACATGTGATTAGACTAAAGAAATATACCGAACAGATGTTGCTTGAACATTCTGAAAAGGGAGTGTTCAAAATATAGAAAGAATTAACAATTAAATGACGGCGCCACCTGATAAGGACGGCATTGCAGGACAATGTGCGGTACCACGGACGCAGGGGAAAGATAACCAGTTTTGGACTGGCTTTCCTTTGCGTTCTTTTTTTATGCGTTAAGGCTGCGGTGGTAGAAAACTATTCGTCCTCAAACATTCCTATAACTGGTTTTTGCCGGGAACAGGAAAGGATGAATTGAAGATGTTTAGAAATAATTATGATGTAAAGGAATTTGGTGCAAGAATTAGAAAAATAAGAAAAGCAAACAAAATGACACAGGAAGATTTGGCAAATCGACTTATGCTTACTGCGGAAAGCGTTTCTAATATAGAGAGTGGTAAAACAAATTGTATGCCGGAACACATAGTACATATATGCGAGATATTTAATATTACTGAATAATCTGCGCCAAAATGAGCCACCTGTCCGGTGAGAGTGAGCCACCATTCCGTTTTACCTTGAGCCAGCATTCCGGTCGCAATGAGCCACTTGCTTTATAATAGAATCATGCACAATCATTGTGTAAATCTATTGTGAAGGAGGTCATCATTATGACCAATTACCGTGAAATCCTAAGATTATCAAGCTTGGGATTTAGTAACAGGAACATCGCATTGAGTGTTCCGTGTTCAAGAAATACCGTTGCAAAAGTCTTAAAGCGTGCGCAAGAATTAAAGATCTCTTGGCCGTTATCAGACAATCAAACGGATGAAGTTCTTGAAGGCTTGTTTTATCCCAAACAAGGCGATTGCACTCAAAAGCGTATGCCTGATTACGACTACATTCACAAAGAACTGCTCCGCAACGGAGTCAGTAAAAAGCTTTTGTGGACTGAATACTTGGAGGACTGCCGTGCTAACGGTGATGAACCGCTCATGTATTCACAGTTCTGCTATCACATCCAGCAGGATGAGCAGAAACGGCGTGCTACCATGCACATCAATCGCAAGCCCGGTGAGCAGGTTGAGGTTGACTGGGCAGGTGATCCTGCAACAATCATCGACCCTGATACCGGTGAAATCTTAAAAGCTTATATATTCGTAGGTGTAATGACTTACAGCCAGTATGCGTATGTTGAAGCTTTTCTGGATATGAAACAGAAATCATGGATTACTGCCCATGTCCATATGTACGAATTCTTTGGCGGCGTCGCCAGAATAC
>CAVKUW010000143.1:0-8058 GCA_963659815.1 Butyricicoccaceae bacterium | reverse complement strand
GAGCAGCTGATTTGTAATCAGCAGGTTATCGGTTCGAGTCCGATCATCGGCTTTTGATAGAATCTCTATCATATGGATGGATTCCCGAGTGGCCAAAGGGGACAGACTGTAAATCTGCTGCAAATTGCTTCGGTGGTTCGAATCCACCTCCATCCATTAGCCGTAAGGCACTCGCCGATGTGGCTCAATTGGCAGAGCAGCTGATTTGTAATCAGCAGGTTATCGGTTCGAGTCCGATCATCGGCTTATTGGACCTTTAGCTCAGTTGGTTAGAGCAACCGGCTCATAACCGGTCGGTCCTGGGTTCGAGTCCCCGAAGGTCCATTTTTTAATTAAATATTCTTTTTGGCCTGGTGGCTCAGCTGGTTAGAGCGCCGCCCTGTCACGGCGGAGGTCGTGGGTTCGAACCCCATCCGGGTCGCTTACAACTGCATAAGCGTTGTTCAAATTTGCCGGCATGGCGGAACTGGCAGACGCACAGGACTTAAAATCCTGCGGGACTAATCTCCCGTACCGGTTCGATTCCGGTTGCCGGCATATAACTTAAACGGTGGAAACCTAGTAGAATCAAGGGTTTCCACCGTTTTTTGTTGCTTGAAAATCGTCTAGGTGGGCAAAAGGTGTGCAGAAATTACTTATTCTTTGCAAGAAAACAGGAGAAACGATCGGATAAGGGTTTCCGGATGCGAGGAGGATACCTCTATTACGGCGATCAGAAACTGGAAGAGACATCGTCTCTGATTCTCGGAGAAGAAAGTGATCTGAAAGAAAATCAGCGGATGTACAACAGCATTTACCTGATTCCGGATGGGATGGAGCTCAAGGAGGGGAATGTGCTTACGATGAAATTTGATGGCTTAAATGGTGAGGCGACGCACATTGATAAAAACGATCCAAAATATGCAGACCGGGATGAGGCGGATCTGGAGGCACTGTATTCCGATACTGTTTTGATTGAGGAAGCAGACTGGACACTGGAATTCGCATTGCAGGAAAGCAAATTTGAACCGGGTACGCTGGATTGTAGAAATTCTGCGAAGATTGTGGAAGCAACGTTAAGTGAACGGATGTTGAAATTCACAAGTGTTGGAGATTTTTCTCTGCATGAGTATATCAAAATCAAGATGAAAGATGGAACGTATATTGGAGGATTTGATTTTGAGGCAGGAGGATCACAGGATTACGATCAGGAACGGCAACAGATCGACTTTGTAATAGAGTTTACTATGCCGATTGATATCTCACAGGTGGAGCTGGTTGTGATCGGAAACGAGCGACTTCCAATGAAAGAATAAATGAATATAAAAAGACAGAAAGACCGCGGATCGAATGAGCGGTCTTTCGTGTTCTTATGATTGAATCCTGACACAAAAAGTGGTAAAATATAAAAAGTATTTTTGTTACAGGAGGGTTCATTGTATGGAACAGAAAAAGGTTAAATTTTTACATTCTGTGCGCCTGAAAATGATACTGGCGATGGCATTTTTTGCTTTCGTAACAGGAGGCTTTGCGTGCGCACTGTTTATCTCTTCGACGAAGAAGGAGATTGGTTCAGTCACACGAGGATATATGCGTGACCTTGCCAGAGCCTATGGTGTTATGTTGGATAATGAGCTGGAAACGGAGGGCGACGATGTGCTGTCCGGAGGACATCTGGCGTCGATTCTGGCAGGTGTGCAGGTTGAGGGCGTTGAGAGTAGTTACATATATGTAGTCAGCGGCGATGGCACAATGCTGTATCATCCGACTGCAGATAAGATTGGCAAACCGGTTGAGAACAAGGCAGTTAATGATGCGGTTGCGAAGATTGGCAAAGGCGAGAAGGTCGAAAATGAGGTCGTGAAATACGAATTCAAGGGCGCAGATAAATACGCCGTATTATATGTGAATGATACGCAGGACTTTATCGTGGTTGTAACCGCCGATTATGATGACGTATTCAGCAGTATCCGAAATGTAGAAGGCAGAATCGGAATTATCGTATTGCTGGAGCTTCTGATTGTTGCGACAGTTGGTTCTGCATTTGCCCATATCCTGATCAAACCGATGAATGAGGTTTCTGATCTGACCATGAAGGTTGGTGACATGGATCTGACTCCGAATGAGTTACAGACCAGACTTGCAAACCGTAAAGATGAGATCGGACGTATGGGACGAAGCCTTGACTATCTGACGCAGTCTTTAAAAGGCGTGGTAGAGAATATCAAGGAGAAGAGTGCACTGGTGATGGATGCAGCAAATGTGCTGGATTCGGATGCATCTGAGACATCGACAACGATGGAGCAGGTAGAGCAGGCAGTCAATGATATCGCCGAGGGCGCAACGACACAGGCAGGCGAGACACAGCGTGCCGAAGAGCAGGTTATCGAGATGGGTAACATGGTGCAGGAGACGGGCGACGAGGTAGAGAAGCTGCTTGCATTTGCGCAGGATATGCATGATTGCACAGCACAGGCATCACAGATTCTGAAGGCATTGGAGCAGGTAAATGCACGTGCCGAAGAGAATATTGATATAATTGCAGAACAGACAAATACAACGAATGAGGCGGCTATGAAGATCAGTGAGGCAACGCATCTGATTACATCGATCGCTGAGGAGACAAACCTGCTTGCGTTGAATGCAAGCATTGAGGCAGCGAGAGCTGGTGAGCAGGGCAAGGGCTTCGGTGTCGTAGCGAGCGAGATCCAAAAGCTGGCAGAACAGACCAATGAATCGGCAGCCCATATTGAAGAGATTGTACAGGAGCTGCTTCAGGATGCAGAGAAGGCTGTGGAGACCATGTATGGTGTGAAGGAAATCATGCACACACAGAGTGATCATGTGGAGCAGACACAGAGTGCATTCGAGCAGGTACAGTCTGGTGTACAGGAGTCGATTGAAGGTATCAACAGGATATCTGGACATACAACCCGACTGAACGATGCAAGAGAAAATGTAGTCGGTATCGTTCGGAATCTGACCGCGATTGCAGAGGCAAATGCTGCCGGAACCGAGCAGACATCTGCATCAACAACCGAGGTTGGAGCAATCATGGAAGACATTTCCGGCAAGTCGACCGCGATGCGGCAGGCTGCGCAGGAATTGGATGAAGGCATGAATATATTCAAATTATAAATCGACAAGGAGGAACGCGATGTATTTTGAGAAGACAAAAGGCTTTCCTGCTGATTTCTTATGGGGCAGTGCATCTGCTGCATATCAGGTAGAGGGTGCTTGGGATGAAGATGGAAAAGGCATGTCCAACTGGGACAAGTTCGTTCGGATTCCGGGCAAGACATTTCAGGGAACAACGGGTGATAAGGCGGTTGACCATTATCACAGATATAAGGAAGATGTAAAGCTGATGGCAGAGCTTGGATTGAAGACATATCGTTTTTCGATTTCATGGCCAAGAATCATTCCGGATGGAAATGGTGCAATCAACGAGAAGGGCTTGAAGTTCTACGATGACCTGATCAACGAGCTGATCGCGAACAACATCGTGCCGATGGTAACGGTATATCACTGGGATATGCCACAGGCACTCGAAGAGCAGTATCATGGCTGGGAGAGCCGCCGGATCGTAGATGATTTTGTGCGTTATGCAACGACCTTGTTCGAGCATTTTGGCGATCGTGTCAAGCATTGGATCATCATGAATGAGCAGAATGTATTTACCGGACTTGGCTGGCAGGCAGGTATGCATCCACCAGGAAAGGTTGACGATGACAAGATGTTCTATCAGGTCAATCACCATGCATTTCTGGCACATGCGAAGAGCGTGCTTGCCTTAAAGAAGCTGTATCCGGATGCACTAGTAGGTTCATCCTTCGCATATTCACCATCGTATGCATATGACCGCAATCCGGAAAATGCGATGGCGAAAGCCGATTATGATGATCTGAAGAATTATTACTGGATGGATATGTATGCATATGGAAGATATCCACGTGCAGCGATCGCATATCTCGAGAGTCAGGGAATCGCACCGCAGGTAGAGCCGGGTGATGCCGAGATCCTGAAGGAAGCAGCCGCAAAGGTTGATTTCATGGGTGTGAACTATTACCAGACAACCGTTGTAGAGTATAACCCGATCGATGGCGTGGGAACTTCCCATGAGATGAACACGACCGGTAAGAAGGGTACTGCGAAGGTACAGGGCGTACCGGGATTGTACAAGAATCCTTCCAATGAATTTCTTCCAACGACTGACTGGGATTGGACGATTGATCCAATGGGTATCCGTATGTGCTGCCGTGAGATCACATCCCGTTACGATCTGCCGATCGTAATTTCAGAAAATGGTCTGGGCGCGTTCGACAAGTTCGAGGACGGAAAGATTCATGATCCATATCGTATCGATTATTTGAAGCGTCATATCGAAGAACTGAAGAAGGCTTGCGATGATGGCTGCCGCGTACTTGCTTACTGTACATGGTCTTATACCGACCTGCTGAGCTGGCTGAATGGTTACCAGAAGCGGTATGGATTTGTCTATGTTGACCGCGAGGAGGACGAAAACAGCGGAACACTCAACCGATACAAGAAAGACTCCTTCGACTGGTATAAGCATGTGATTGAGACAAACGGTGAGGAACTGTAAGAACCACAATTCTAACTTAAAACAAAAACATCAATTCAAAGACTGCAGCGTATCCGCGCTGCAGTCTTTTTTCGGTTAATCTTAATTATAAATGATATTTATAAACGCTCGCACGCTACACAAGGTTTGCGTGCCAATGTTCCCGTATTTGCATATAGTATTATTGTAGATTGCCAAATTGCCAACGAGATTTTATATGCATGATTTTGGGTTGCAGAAATATATACCATTTGTTTCCAAGTTAGAAGTACTAGCATTCTTTAAGCTTCGTAGCAATGCTTGAACACGATGTTCAAGCAAGCTGCCACTGAGCCATGGAGGGCGAATTGGCAGCGGTTGCGGAAAAAAGAAGCGAAAAAAAGAATGCGTAGTACTTCTTAGTTGGAATACAAGGTATATAGTTGCAACCTCAAATCATGCAGGAGAAATGTATCGGCAATTTGGCAGACTTACAAAATATTTGGAGGGAACAATATGGCACGCGTATTTATTGGCGTAGGACATGGCGGTACCGACCCCGGTGCCGTCGGCTATCTTGTGGAGAAGGACGTGAATCTGAAGATGGCGAGAGCCTGCTGCGATTACCTGCAGGCAAGGGGCATTGACACGCGCATTTCACGAACGGGGGATGTGACCGACAAGCTGGTATCGAAGATTGACCGCTGTAATGCATTTGCACCGGATCTCGCACTGGATATCCACAATAACGCCGGCGGCGGGGATGGATTCGAGATTTTCCACAGTGTAGTCGGCGGCAAAGGAAAGGAACTTGCACAGAACATTGAGAAAGAAGTCGTGAAGATCGGGCAGAACAGCCGGGGCTTGAAGACGAAGAAGAATTCTTATGGACGCGACTATTTCGGATTTATCCGGAGTACGAAATGCCCGGCGGTCATCTGTGAAGGTGTATTTGTAGATAACAAAGCGGATGCGGCGCAGGCAGATACCGATGCAGAATGCCGCGCATTTGGTGAGGCATATGCCCGTGGAATCCTTGCAACACTCGGAATCGCGGATATGGCTGGAAAGACAGATACAGCAAGCAAACCAAATGGTGCATCTGGAACGAAGACACCTGCACCGGCGACTGGAAACACAAGTGGTTATAAAGTGAAGGTAACAGCAACCGGCTTGAATATCCGTAAGGATGCGGGAGTCGCACATGCAGTAACCGGGGTGATTCGCGACAAGGGTGTGTACACGATTGTGGCTGAAAAGACAGTATCCGGACAGAAATGGGGAAAGCTGAAAAGTGGTGCTGGATGGATTTGTCTCGCCTACACGAAAAAAGTGTAACACTTGACAATTAAAATCAAAAATAATATTTCACAAAGGATTCTCAAGTTGCAAAATAAGTGGTATAATGTACAACATATGGCGGCAAGATCAGAGAGAATTCTGCGCGCCTGAATTAGGAGGATTACAAAATGGAAAAAAGAGAGTTGGTATATTATCGACTGGATAAGATTGACGGTAAGATCTTAGATATTCTGCAGGGAAATGCAAGAGCATCTTTAAAGGAAATTGCAGAGCAGGTATTTCTGTCTCCGACAGCCGTTGGCGCACGTATTGACCGTATGTTGCAGGAGGGCGTGCTGGAAGGATTTACAACGAGACTGAACCCAGAAGCAATGGGACATTATATCAAAGCATTTATCAATCTGGAGGTACAGCCGGAGCAGCGCGAAGAGTTCAACGAGTACATTGACGGCGTATTGAATGTCGTAGAATGTAACTGCGTGACAGGCGATTTCTCTATGCTGATCGAGGTTCGTTTCCCAACAACAACCGAGCTGGATCATTTCGTAGGCGAGTTGCAGAAGTTTGGTAAGACAAAGACACAGATTGTATTCTCAACATGCGTGAAGCACAGATGCCGGTACTGGAAGGTGGATGGCAGAGATTTTGAGTCTCATGCCAAGGCATCAGAAAATCCGGAATCTGAGAAAACCGATAAATAGGCAAATAGACAAAGGATTTTTAAGTGAAAAAAAATTTCACGAAAGAATCTAAAGTTTTTTCTTTACAATCCTTTGTTTTAGTATTATAATGTGCCTATCGGTTGAAAGATGCCGAAATATTTAATTCCTAGGGGGAAATTTACTATGTCATATGTTGACGAGGTACTCGAGGTAGTACGAAAGAAAAATGCAGATCAGCCAGAATTTTTACAGGCAGTAACAGAAGTACTTGAGTCTCTTAGACCATGTATCGATGCGAACGAGGAATTATACAAGAAGAATGCAATTCTTGAGAGAATTACAGAGCCAGACAGACAGCTCATGTTCCGTGTTCCATGGGTAGATGACAACGGTCAGGTTCAGGTAAATAGAGGTTTCCGTGTACAGTTCAACAATGCAATCGGACCTTACAAGGGTGGTCTTAGACTTCACCCATCAGTAAACCTTGGTATCATCAAGTTCTTAGGTTTTGAGCAGGTATTCAAGAACTCACTTACAACACTTCCAATCGGTGGTGGTAAGGGTGGTTCTGACTTTGATCCAAAGGGCAAGTCAGACCGTGAGATCATGGCATTCTGCCAGAGCTTTATGACAGAGCTTTGCAAATATATCGGCGCTGATGTTGATGTACCTGCTGGTGACATCGGAACAGGCGCAAGAGAGATCGGCTTCATGTTCGGTCAGTATAAGAGAATCCGTGGAATGTTCGAAGGCGTTCTTACAGGTAAGGGACTTACATATGGTGGTTCACTTGCTCGTACAGAAGCTACAGGATATGGTTTGTTATACCTTACAAATGCACTTCTGAAGGATCACGATATCGATATCGCTGGTAAGACTTGTGCAGTATCTGGTGCCGGTAACGTAGCAATCTACGCAATCCAGAAGGCACATCAGCTTGGTGCTAAGTGTGTAACATGTTCTGATTCTACAGGTTGGATCTACGATCCAGAAGGAATCGACGTTGACCTTCTGAAGGAGGTTAAGGAAGTTAAGAGAGCACGTCTTACAGAGTACGCTGCAGCTCGTCCATCTGCTCAGTATCATGAGAAGAAGAACGCAGATGATCACGGTGTATGGTCTGTCAAGTGTGACCTTGCTCTTCCATGTGCAACTCAGAACGAGTTGAACCTTGACGATGCTAAGATGCTTGTAGCAAATGGCGTTATCTCTGTAACAGAGGGTGCTAACATGCCTACAACATTGGAAGCTACAAAGTACCTTCAGGAGAATGGAGTTCTCTTCGTAGGTGGTAAGGCTGCAAATGCAGGTGGTGTTGCTACTTCTGCACTTGAGATGAGCCAGAACTCTGAGAGACTTTCTTGGACATTCGAAGAAGTTGATGGAAAGCTTAAGGGAATCATGGAGACAATCTACGCTAACATTTCTGATGCTGCTAAGAGATACAATGCAACAGTTGGCGGAAACGATGACTATGTAGCTGGAGCTAACATCGCTGGTTTCGAGAAGGTTGTAAACGCTATGCTTGCACAGGGTGTTTGCTAATTCTTA
>CAVKUW010000142.1:0-8332 GCA_963659815.1 Butyricicoccaceae bacterium | reverse complement strand
ATTCAATTCCGGAGCGGTTCGGCATATCGTTTTTGAGCATGACTTTAAGCCCGGAGAAATCCAAGGGGATCTTGAACTTGAGACTGTCCTGTATATAAAGAGATCTGCAGAAGTAGTTTTACCTAATGAAGAGCGATTAATGAATGATTCAGGAGTAAATGTTGGTGTCTTGGATGTTTGTAGGCTTGATTTTGGAAGCATTTATATGGATTTTCCTATTCAGGAAGTCAACTCAAAACAGCAACCGTTGTGGTGGTTGGAAATTGGTGATTGGGCAGATCCTCGGCAAGATTTGTTTAACGAAGATAACTTGTGCCTATATCTGAATTCTGCTTATGATTGTTGCCCGAAAGTAGGGGACGTTATTAAGAATATGGATGTGTTGATAGAAATTATTACAACCGCTTATACGATGATTTTTCAAAAAATCATCGAAATGGAGTGCTTATCACAGACGGTTAATGATGTTGATTTGGAACCGGGAAGCATAAGTAAGATAATGTTTTATTTCTGGAGCGGATGTGATACTCCTATTGATACTTCTTCAGTGGAGAGGATGCATAAAACAATATGGCCGAATGTTGCTGCTATGATAAACGGAGGTGACGAGGTATGATCTCCATGAAAAAGATGACTAAGGCTCAGGCAAAAGAATTTGTGGATTCGGTAGATAATTTGTCGGATGCTGCTTTTGCGGACTTAACAGCTCAATGGCATTCTCATTCAATTACGATAGAGAATCCTGACTATGAAGAACTAAGGAAGAAAGTCATTGATGCATATGAGGAGGCTGCTGCAACTAATGATGGATATCAGATTGACCTTGATGTTGGACTATGTTTGTTCGAAATGTTAAGTCCGGAAAAGGGATTTACATTAGTTATGGCCAATGATGATGATATTTGGAGATACCTATCATGCAAGATTTTTCCGGATATTACATATGAAAGATATCCCAAACCGGCAAAAAATGATATTCGTTTAAATAAAAAGCGTTTCTATCTTCATACAAGAAGAATTTGGTTAAAAACATTATGGTGGTATGTTTTCCTTTCGTGGCAAGGGGATACAAAAAAGACGAGAACAGTATTAAAAGATTTTGGAACTGATACAATAAGTGATTTCATCGAAAGAACGGGGCAGGGATACAGAGTGTTACTATATCGGCAGTTGATGAAATCTTATGCAAACGTAGAGAACAAGTCTTCAGATTTGTTTAATGTTATTCAGAAGCAAAATCTGGTCAATTGCAGAACTGTCGAACCGGGGCTTGTGGAAGGCGCAGAACAAGGATATGTAGATTCATTGTTCAAACAATTATCGGTAGGTGAAGATCATGTTGATTGATGAAATATTGGCCAATTGGGCCGGAATGCCAAGTGCAAATGCAATGAGTATATCTAGTTTAAGTAATGCCGGATATATTTCATGGACAATTAAAACTGCCGCGGGGTATGGAGTTGCGATTCCTGTAGATTGCGATGAAGAGATCTCTGAACATTTTGCCGGAGCACATTATTTTACAGGTGATATTCTCTTAGATGATTCGAACAAAGAGCATGTACTGATGTTGATGACACAAAAGGAAGAGATTAAAGAGCAGTTTGCAGCTTTGTGTGCAGAACTTTTGGCACCGGGAGAAAACGGCGAGTTGAGAAAAGAACTGGCTCAGTCGCCTGTAACATGGTGGATGGCGTGGAAGGAATTGCTTGGTAACAAAAATGTTGATCTGCGGGTTTATGATGCTTTGGGTGAGTTGTGGACATTGAAGTATCTGGCAAAACATGGTGAGTACGCAGAATGGAACGGCCCTGATGGTGCGACTTATGATATCGATTGCGAGACTTACTATACCGAAGTAAAATCTACAACTGCACGAAATAAGAGACAGATTACATTAAGCAATTTATTCCAGTTGGATCCTCCGGATGGGAAAAAACTATTTCTGATATTGTGTCAGTTTGAGTCATCTTTATCGGGAATCAGTATTAATAATTTGGTCGATCAACTTGAAAGCTTGGGATACAGTCGCACCGCACTTAATGATAAACTGGAAAGATTGGGTCTTGAAAAAGGAATGTCTGCACGTAAAAGGTGTTATGTATTGCATGCAGCGACTAAATATACGGTGGATGAATCGTTTCCGGCGATTAGGGAAACATCATTTGTCGGAGGAGTGCTTCCAAGTGGCGTTATGAGTATTACATATACGGTGACATTGGATGGCATTACCGGAGAAAATATATTGATGGATGGAGAATGATATATTTTATGTATAGGACAATAGATTTATGTGCCGGAATTGGTGGAATAAGACAGGGATTTTTTAGAACAGGTGGATTCAGAAATGTATTATCGGCGGAGATTGATAAGTATGCCGCAGAAACATACAAGCTGAATTTTAATGGAGAAGATCCTTTAAATGATTTAACTAGTCCGGAGTTTAAAGATGAAGCGGAACGTGTGGGGTGTGATGTCTTGTTGGCAGGCTTCCCTTGCCAGCCGTTTAGTAGTCAAGGAAATAAAGAGGGATTTGAAGATCCGACTAAAGGAACCATTTTTTTTCATATAAAACAGATTATTAATCGAACACGACCAAAAGTTATTTTTCTTGAAAATGTGCAGAATATCGTTTCACATGATGAGGGAAGAACAATTCATGTGATAATTGATTCTTTGGAGAAGAAGTTAAATTATAAGGTCATTGGAGTTACATATGACGAGGAGGGTAAGTTTGTAATAAAGCATAGTAAATTGGTTCGAAATACAAAACATTTTGGCCTCCCTCAAAATAGGCCTCGAGCTTTTTTTATAGCGTTTGATAGACGATTGTACGATGGTTTATTCGAAGAAATTGATGACAATCTACCTACAGAACTTTGGAGAACGATGCGTAATAATCCTCTATTAAATCGTAGTTTAGATCAATTAATAGAGCCGAATGTCGATATACATTATTATATGTCAGCAACATATTTAAATACTTTGATTAACCATCGGAATCGTAACAAGAAAAATGGTAATGGTTATGGTTATTGTATAGTTAATGATCCTAATAGAGAACAAAAGACTGCAAATACGATATTGGCAACAGGCGGATCCGGAAAGGAACGTAACCTAATTATTCAGCAAATGCCAGAATATGATCCTGAAGATCCTGTAGTAAAAAAGAAGAAAGGTGGGCTTAATAATAAGAATGTTCGAATTATGACACCAACAGAATGGGGAAGACTGCAAGGCTTTATTGAATACGGATTTGTAGATGAAAATGGAGTAGATCATTTCAGATTTCCGGAAAATATGCCGGAGTCTCAAAAATACAAGCAGTTTGGCAATTCAGTATCAATTCCTGTTATTGAAACGATGGCGTATTATATTCTTAATTGTTTGGAAATCTTTAATGAACATAAAGAGAAGATTATTCTTAATTATTTAGGATACTATGGGAAAATTACCAAACGGAAGGTGGAAGAATTGTTTGATATTTCGGAAGAGGAAGCAACTAAATTACTACACAAAATGCAGAGAAATAACTTGATTGAATGCTCTGGAAGAGGCAGAGGTGCTGAGTATACATTATAAGCCTAGAGTCGGAAGAAACAAAAATGGCTGAGAAGAATGCAAGATGGAAATTGTTCCTGAGATATTGGAATTATTGACGGACTGTATTATGGCGTAGTTGTAATACCGAAAGACTGGTTAGATTCGATAAATCATAATGAGCATGTTGAAGACATATGTAAAAAGCGAAATATTTATCTTAATAGAATTTATTTCTTCCTAATTTGGAATATTAGATTTATGATAGATGAAAATGGAGCATAAAGTAGAAACTTGATATAAAAGGATGTGAATGTTTGCTATGGATATAAAGGAATTAATCGGTGAAGCAACTGAATATGATAAAAAGCAGTCACTTGAGGAAAAGAAACCAAAAAGCTGGTGCAAAAGTGTTAGTGCGTTTGCGAATACATTTGGTGGGGCTTTAATTTTTGGCATTTCCAATGATGGACAGGTTGTTGGACTTAATGATCCGGAAGGGGATGCTGAAAAAATAAGTGAAACAATAAAATCAAGATTAACTCCGATTCCGGAATTTAAGCTGAGATTCCATAAAACAGGTGATGGAAAGATTTTGGTTATCCTTGAAGTATATAAAGGAGACGAAACACCATATTATTATTCAGGAGATGGAGTACTGGAAGCCTATGTTCGAATTGGAAATGAAAGTGTAAAGGCAACCGCAACGGAATTAAAGCGTCTTGTCCTCAGAGGAAAGAATACTTCCTATGATTCGCAGAATTCTACCTATAAGGCGGAAGATTATGCTTTTTCAAAGCTTAAGGAAAGGTATAAGAAGTGGACCGGAAACAGCTTCGACGATAAGGATTTGATTTCTTTTGGACTGGTAAATGAACAGGGAAACTTGACCAATGCAGGAGCGTTACTTGCCGATGAAAGTCCTATTCGTTGTTCAAGGCTGTTTTGTACAAGATGGAATGGGTTGAATAAAAGTGGTGGTGCAGTCGATGCATTGGACGATGCAGAGTATTCGGGCAGTGTTATTTCCCTGATTGAAAATGGGGAAGCATTTATCAAACGTAATTGCAAAATGAAATGGCGTAAAACCGCAAATTCAAGAGAAGAAATGCCGGAGTATGTAGAGCGAAGCTATCATGAAGCCCTCGTAAATGCTTTGGCTCATCGTGACTATCTGGTAAATGGCAGTGAAGTCCATATTGACATATATGATGACAGAATGGAAATCTATTCTCCGGGAGGAATGCCGGATGGTTCCATGATTCAGGACAGAGATCCGCTTACAGTACCTTCTACCAGAAGAAATCCGGTTCTTGCGGATGTGTTCAACCGGCTTGGATACATGGAACGTAAAGGCAGTGGATTCGGAAGAATTATTGGTGAATATGAATTTCAAATCAATTATAGCGAGAGCAAAAGACCATCATTTCGCTCAGATAGGTATCAGTTTACTGTAGTAATGCCGAACCTGAACTATGATGTCCCTCAAGATGTCCCTCAAGATGTCCCTCAAGATGTCCCTCAAGACAAACTGGATATGCAGATTCTGGACTTGATTCGTAAAGACAATAAAATTAGTACAGAGAAAATGGCAATTGCATTGGGCGTAAGCTCTAAAACAATCAAGCGTCATATAAAAGAAATGGATAATGTATGTTATGTTGGGCGTGGGTTCAGTGGACACTGGGAAATTACGGATAAGGAGTAATGTGAGAAGAAGGGGACATTGAAAGGTGGCGATGTTATGCTTGATGAACTTACGAATAACAAATTATATTTGTTTATGTATACAATGAAAGAGTATCAAAAATTTTCAGGAGAACTCAGTAGTCATGAGTTAACAGATGGTTATGATGCTGAATCGTATTTGCAGATAAATACAAAATTGATTTTGCAGCGCAAGTATGGTAGTAAAGGGGAACCTATATTTGTTGAAGAAATCTTAGCTGAAATTAAGAAAGCTTATCCGCATAAAAGGGAAGAAGCAGATAGAATTTTGAGCGAATATCATGAAATTATTAATATGCACATTGAACAAATATTGGCAGACGGGACAAAACTTAATCTATATCAAACAATAGAGGATGTTATGTATGGATTATATTTGCATGCGGATGCGAATAGAATTCAAAGATTATTGCAAACCGATGAACAACTGCGTTTTGTCTGTATAAGGAAATATGTTGAAGATTTTGAGAAAGTGTTACTTGAGATAACTAAGTGTCTCAAGGAATGTGGGATGGATGTAGAAGAAACACAAATAGAACGTGCTAGTATCATTTCGTTGAGGAATAAGAAAGATAGTCAAAATGTGATTAAATCCCCGTTTTGGTCTAATATATATGGACATGATGCTACTGACGAAGAACTGAAACAGATGTATAGCCAACTTGAGTCGGAGGATAATGAAATTTTATTACGATGTAACATTTTTTTGGAAGAATTAAAAAAAGATGTTGTTTCTGTGAATATATTGGATAAACTGATTTTTCCGCCAACGAAAAAGGATTGGAAAGATTATTCTGAAGCAAGAAAATTCTTTTTAGGAATAAAGAATCCTGGAATTAGTTCCAAGGTTCGTTACAATGAACAACATACAATGGCATATGTAAGAATTCATCCAAATGTGGAGGATGCATTTATAATTAATTCGCCACATGTCATAAAAGATATTTATGAAATATCGTTGGTTAAAGATAGCGGTATGTCTGAATGGAAGATTTATTCGTTGGGAGGTCATTTGGATTCTTACATAATAAAAAACAAAAAAAGTTCAATTTGAATAAAGTACAATTAATCGTAAATACAGGAGTAAAACATATGAAAGCAGGTATAGCATTTGAAATATTGGTAAAAAGAATTCTTATTAATGTTGGTTTTAGTGAAGTGCGATCCGATGGTACATATATATATGATGGTTCTTCTGGGCAAATGTTACAGGGGTTAGGAGAAGCACATAATGCAGATGTGCTTCTTGAACCACCCGTGCAAACACCATTTCTTAACAAGATAAGATTACTTGTGGAATGCAAAGATTATAAAAGAAAAGTTGGTTTGGATGTGGTGCGGGACGCATTGGGATTGCGAGAAGATGTTAACCATTTTGAACTTGTAGATGCAAATGAATTGTTGTCTAGAAAAACTCAAAGACGTCAAGGAATAATTAATTTCCACGAAAGATATTCTTATCAAGTTGCTATTGCGTCAATGAGTGGCTATTCTATTCAGGCGCAAAAATTTGCAGCAACTCACAGGATTCCTTTAATAGAATTTGATAAAATGGGGTTTTGGGCTGATTTTAGAAGGGTATTACATGATATATCTAATAATGATTCGTTGTCTTATGAAGAACAAAAAGCAAGGATTATTAGATTTGCAGATGATATAGGGAGAAGGATGGCGGTGGCTATTACAAATTCTGGACAAATCATATTTTTGCATAGAGAAATAGGAGAAACAACTAAGTTTTCGGATAACTATAATCTGTTTTGGGTTAGTAAGCAACTTCCGTGGAAAATGACATCAGGAGGATGCCAATATTATTTTCAGTTACCAGAAAGCATTATGGAACAGTGGTTAGCGAATGTAACAAATGAATTTGATATGAGAAAAGAGGCCATCAATTGTAAAGAAGAATATTTATCTAATATGTTGGTGTATTATAAAGAAAATGAGAAACCAGCGGTAAGTATGATTTCTATTAATCGACATAGTTTGAAAGAAGCAAAGGAAAGATTAAAGGACAGTGAATAATAATATTCCTGAATAGAGGAGTAGAAATATTATTCTCGCCGACATACTTATGGTATGGGCGAGAATAATATGAGAGAGTTAATTAAATTCATTCATAGCATCCACATAATCCTGCAACCCGTTTTCTCCCAATGCCAATTTGGCATACAGTAGAGGTGATTCCTCTGCCAGGCGGTAAAGATAAACAACATCATTCGGATCATCAAAGGTAACCGAGGAATTACATTCCTTACAACGGATAATAAGAACGGAGTTCTTACCGGTATTGACAATGATGGAGTCTGTGGCAGGATCATACATACCAAATTGGAAATCAAGATTATTGTTCATGTCGGTCTCCTTCCCACAGATATTTGGCACCATCCAAGAGGTCAATAATAGCTGTAAGCATATTGGTGTATTCTGTCTGCAATTCCTTGATTTCATCCGAAGAAGGAAGCATATCGGGGTTGCTGGTTGTTGTAGTAAATGCCTTCTGCATTTCAAGTAATTGCAGATACAGTGCATTCACAGTCTGCACCAAGGGATATATGGTTTCTTTCTTGCCGACAACACAGATGCGGTTGTAGATGCAGGAACGGACAAAGTAGTCTTGCTTTTTCATACCGCTTGCAAGAATCCGGGCTTCGATTTCCTTGCGTTCGGCGTCGGTGATTCTGAAACTGATGGTTGGTTTTTTATGTTTGTTGCTCATGGTTTTGCTCCTTTCGTTTTATGTGCGGCAGCAGGCACAAAGTATGCGCCCGCAAGCCGCTGTTGATGATTCATTGTGAGTAATAGAAAAGTAGATTATATCTAGCCGGTGGTGAATACTCCGGTGCAGATACTGCAACTAATTTGCTACCAAAAGTTTTAAAAACAATGCGAAAAGAGCAATATTTTGTGAAATAGAGATACAGAGATGTAGGTAATATCAGCATTTGAGAGCGACCGATAAAAACCTCGGGAAGAGTTTGAGTAGTAAACAGAGCTTCATAAATGGCGTAAACAAGCCATTTATGGGGCTTTTTCTTTTATCGTGATACCTATATGATACCTG
>CAVKUW010000141.1:0-6019 GCA_963659815.1 Butyricicoccaceae bacterium | reverse complement strand
GCACCGTAAACATCAGCAAGAAAAGCTTGATGATCGGAATCAGACAGATGCCGGATAGAATCAGAATCCCGGCGATACCGATACTGTTTTTCACGATCATGCCACAGGCAAGATACGTACCTGCAAGCACCGATACCACACTCCCCGGAATCGCTGTCAGTGCACGGTTCACCGCCGTTTTTCCAAGGATGTCCATCTGCGGTTCCAGTAAGCCCTTGATCACATTTAACCCGATCACAACGACGATGATCGTCCGCAAGATCCATTTGATCAGACTCTGCACAAGCTCACACAGCTTCGAGAAGCTGTCCTCTTTTTGCAGATTGTTCACCAGCGCCACAATCACATAGAATTCAATGAGCGGCAGCACCAGCCGGATAATCACCGCCTGTATCAGCCAGATTCCGATCAAAACCAGATTGTATGTGCCACCCGCCGTCGTGGCATGTCCGATAAACTGCAGCACGAGCAGAAACGCCGGAACTAACAGCCTCACCGCAACCAACACCTTATCAAGCGCGGCAAGTGTGATCGTATACGCCATCGAAAAGGAGGTAAGTAACAGAGACGTCATCAACATATAGGTAATATAGAATCCATTTTCACTGATAAATCCTCCCGCAAAGGAGTTCGACAGATTCACGAAGATGCTTCCGATCAGAACGATACCGACCAATTCCAAAAGCAGTCCTTTGTTCTGCGACAACTCTCCGAAGAAGACACTGCTGACCGTCGCAAGCAATGCAGATAACACCGACTTATTGTCACCCTCCACCTGTTTTTTTACCATCTCCGTAATTGGCATAGCCGTCTGAATGCCCTGTTGCTGCAATGCGCGCTCCACCTCATCCAGATTCAGTTCATCGAAGATGGAATTATAGATGGAGGTAGTTGTCTGCGAATCGTCTGATTCCTGTGTGGCTTCTGTCGTAGCTGTCTGTCCGTCCGGCTCCTGCGTGGTTCCTGTCGTGGCTTCTGGCAATTCCTGCGCCCGCGCAGGCAGTATATAGATATCCGAAAAAAAGAAAATGGCCAGTACCACTACCAGCCATCTGCAAGTGAAATATGTAGTTGTATGCGTGGTTCGCGGATTCATTCGGTGGTTTCCTCCATCAATTGATCAACGACAGCACTGTCTGCACAACCTGCATGAAAACCGGAAGCGACACGACCAGCATCGTAAGCTTCCCAAGCAGTTCGATCTGGGATGCAACCGCACTGTATCCGGCATCCTTGCTGATACTCGCCGCAAACTCACAGATATAGGCGATCCCGATCAGCTTGACCAAGATCACCAGATAGGTACTGTCCACCCGGATCTTGTCCGTCAAGACTTCAATACCTGAAAGCATCACACGCATCCGCGACACGCAGATAAATAACAGCACAAGGCACACCGCCACACTGATAAATGTGCTGTATTCCGGATTCTTAGATTTCAAGGACAGCGCCAAGATTACTGCCACGATTGCAAATACCATCGTCACTCCCAGATTCATACTCTGCCCCCTTAAAATCCAAACAATGTGTTGATGTCCTGAAACAGCTGATTGACATAGGGAATAATCCACGTCAGTACGATAATCAGACCTGCAAGGCTCACCAGATATGCCTGATCGTCCCTGCCCGAATGCTTCAATACCTGATTGATGAGTGCCACGACAATTCCAACGGCTGCAATTTTAAAAATCAACTGAATCGTCATTTCCATTCCCCTGCATCTGCTAAATCAAGATTATAATCAATAACACACCTGCGACACTTCCAACCACAAGTGACAATCGCATACGATCTTTTGCCTCTGCCTCCAACTCCCGAATATGCCGTCCCAGATCTGCCTGCAGCAATGCCAGTCCTTCTTCCTGTGCCTGTACATCCAGATATCCGATGGTCTGTCCCAGGTTATATATATATTCCATATCCTCTTGTTTTAGACCGGAACTCTCATACAGCTTGTCTGCATGTTCTATCCAGATCTGATCAAAATCGGCAGCCACTTCCGTGTAGGAATATGCCTGTCCCTGTTGCGCTTCCATCATCGCCTGCGAAAGTTCTGACAGCCACGTAGCATATGGCTGACGGCATTTTTTTGCAACACGTGCAAATACCTGAGCCAGAATATCTCTCCGGTAGCGAAGTTCCGACGTGACAACAGCAAGCACGCGGGCATATTCCTGCATTTCCTTTACACGCCTGCGAATTGCCATCGCGCGCAAGATTCCCATTGTCACACAGCCACCAAGCACACAGGTGATTCCAATCAGTTTGCAACCGACAGCGAACCAATGTATAGCTCATTTCCCCTCTCGTCAAAAATCGACTCTACCGTTCCGATCCCCGCACTCCGTCCAAGCACGATGTAACGCTCGAACACCTTCTCCTCGACCAGTTTCCGAAGCACCGGTCGCGTCCGGATATCATCAATCGAGTCGCCATGGATCGTCGCCAGAATCCCACAGCCGCAGTTGATGACATAGGAAATTGCATCAATATCCTCCCGGCTGCCAATCTCGTCGACCGCAATCACCTTCGGACTCATCGACCGAAGCAACATCAACATTCCCTCCGCCTTGGGACACCCATCTAAGATATCCGTGCGGAGTCCGACATCATTTTGTGGAATCCCCATATAGCAGGCGGCAAGCTCCGAGCGCTCATCCACCACGCCAACATTCATCCCTCTGCAATAACTGTTTCCATCCGATATCAGCCGCACCAGATCCCGCAAGATTGTCGTCTTTCCACATCCCGGCGGCGATATGATCAACGTGTGCAACAACCTGCCATCCTTGATCACATATGGCAGCAGGCAAGTCGCACAGCCCTTGATCTGATGGGATACCCGAATATTAATAAACGATATATGCTTCACGTTTCTTACTCTCCCATGTTCCAATACAACCTGACCGGCAACGCCGACGCGATGCCCGCCACAAACCGTGACAAACCCCTGTCTCACTTCATCTTCATACGCATATAACGAATAATCCGTGACAGCATCAATAATCCCCCGGATATCATCCGCGGTCACGCGATACGCTTTTTTCCGATCGAGTGTCAGTCCCCCACAATTCTGCACAAAGTATTCCCCCTGCGTAAAGACCAGTATCAACGGCTCGCAGATCCGGAACCGAAGCTCTATCAGGGAGTTATAATCTATGTCAATCTGATTGATTATGTACCGAATACAAGGGGGGAGTAATTTCAAGATTTCATTTTTCACAGCATTCACCCCTACCATATATATATGCGGGATGCGGAATTATATGATTGGAAATTGTAGATTTTCTCTGAATTTCATATCATCTCGCCTATCGGCTCATTCTATACAAAAAGGCACGTCCCAAAACGGAACGTGCCTTTGATCATTCTGATTTAATTCGTAATTTCCAAATTACTTTGCTCTTACTTTGCTCTTGAAAGATACTTTCCTGTACGTGTATCGATCTTGATGATCTCGCCCTGGTTGATGAACAGAGGAACATTCAATGTTGCACCTGTCTCAACTGTACATGGCTTTGTAGCGTTTGTAGCTGTATTTCCTGCTACACCTGGCTCACACTCTGTAATCTCAAGCTCTACGAAATCTGGACCTTCTACTGCGAATACATTTCCTTCGTAGATAGAGATCTTACATGTCATACCTTCCTTAACAAACTTCATAGCGTCACCGATTACGCCTTCATCAACAGGGATCATCTCAAATGTCTCCTGATCCATGAAGTAGTACAGGTTACCATCTCTGTAAGAGTAATCCATATCCTTACGCTCGATGTAAGCAGAATCAAACTTTGCTGTAGGGTTGAAACTTGTCTCTCTGATTGCACCTGTGATAATATTCTTATACTTTGTACGAACGAATGCAGCACCCTTACCTGGCTTTACATGCTGAAACTCTATTACCTGACAAGGCTGACCATCACATACAAAAGTCACACCATTTCTGAAATCACTTGCTTCCATAATTAAATTATCCTCCTAAAATAACATATACATTCGAAATTAAATACATTCAGTATCTTTGTTATTCTAATATACCTAATAAAAATTTTCAATAACTTTTCTTGATTTTTCCAAATTTTTCCAATTTTTTCAAAAAATCTATCAAATCCACCGTTTATGGTTCTGCTTCCGTTCAATTTTGCCGTATTATTTGCTCCATTTTATATTCAATTTACATTTTTTGTATATTGTTCACAATTTGTTCACGGGAAATGGTTTGCCAAAATATAGAAATTATAGTATGCTAATATACAGGTTATCGCAAAACCGTGATAAACATATAGTATAAAATGCTCATATATCATATATGCGCGATTTTCAAACTGTGTCATTATCTATCGGCATATACTTATCGCATTGTACCGCTAATAATTACAGCACCAGCAATGCATCATAAAGAATATCAAGTAAGGAAGTGAATATATGAATCAACAGGAATTTTCAGCAGTCACACCGGAATTTGAGCGTCTCGCCAAATTATGCGAAGGACACGATGTGATTGATCCCGAATTGTATACAAAATATCAGGTAAAGCGCGGACTTCGTGACTTAGATGGTAAAGGTGTCCTGACCGGACTGACCGAGATCTCAACGATCATCTCCTCCGAGGAAGTCAATGGTGTCACTGTCCCGATCGACGGACAACTCTACTACCGTGGCATCAACATCTACGATCTGGTAAAAGGCTTTACCTCCGAGAAACGGTTTGGTTTTGAGGAGACCGTCTATCTTCTGCTCTTCGGCGAACTGCCGAACCAAAAGGAGCTTGCAGATTTCAACACACTGCTCGGTTCCTACCGGAAGCTGCCACATCATTTTGCAAGAGACATCATCTTAAAGACTCCGACACCGGATATCATGAATGCGCTTGCAAAAAACATCCTGACACTCAGCTCGTACGACACAAACACGATGGATATCAGCATCCCGAACGTACTTCGTCAGAGTATTGAGTTGATTGCGAATTTCCCGGCACTTGCTGTGTACTCATATCTGGCATACCGCCACTACGATCTTGGAAAGGGACTTTACATCCATCAGCCAAAGCCGGAGCTTTCTACCGCAGAAAATATCCTGCGTCTCCTGCGTCAGGATAAATCCTATACAGACACCGAGGCAAAGGTGCTCGACTTAGCGCTTGTACTCCATGCTGAGCATGGTGGTGGTAACAACTCGACATTTACAACGCACGTTGTTACTTCCTCTGGTACAGATACCTACTCTTCAGTTGCCGCTTCTCTTTGCTCTTTGAAGGGGCCAAAGCACGGCGGTGCCAATGTCAAGGTAAAGCGCATGTTTGACGACCTGAAAGCACATGTCCATGATTGGGAGGACAAAGATGAGATCCGCCAGTATCTGTGTGATATTCTGGACAAGAAAGCGTTCGACCGTTCCGGACTGATCTACGGAATGGGCCATGCTGTTTACTCGATCTCCGATCCGCGTGCGAATATCTTCCAGTCCTTCGTCGGAAAACTGTCAGAAGAAAAGCACAAGAAAAAAGAATACAAACTTTATATGGATGTTGCTGAGATGGCAAAGGAAGTCATCGCAGACAAGCGTAAGATCTACAAGGGTGTCAGCCCGAATGTCGATTTCTACAGCGGCTTCGTCTACACCATGCTTGGTCTGCCGGAAGAACTCTTCACTCCGATGTTCGCCGTTGCCCGTATCGCCGGCTGGAGCGCACACCGTATCGAGGAGCTGATCAACGTCAACAAGATCATCCGCCCGGCTTACAAGTCAATTGCGGAGAACCGGACATATACACCGATTGCAGATCGGTAAGAATAAGCGCAGGATTGAGCTAGTCCTGCGCTTTTCTTATGCTCGATACTGCGTATACACCGTTTCCAACATTTTCAGATTACAACATCGTTCTTTCACACTTCGATCATAGGAAGACAAAAATTGATTGTCTGTCATCACCAACGTTCTCAACTTTGTTGCTGTATTTATAATTCCTGTAGCATCTTCTTTAATCGCCCGATACTGATTCTGAAGCAAACGTCTATAT
>CAVKUW010000140.1:1559-36340 GCA_963659815.1 Butyricicoccaceae bacterium | reverse complement strand
CCCTTACCACCAGTCGATAAATCTTGGCAAGGAAAACTATACACTAACAAATCACACTCTGGCATATCCACTGCTTTCAATTTGGTTATTGACCCCATATTTTTTGTTCTTTTATTCGCTATGTACAGTTTTTCTAAATATTCCGTATCCAATTTATCTATCTTAGATGGATGCACAGAATCTTTACTGAATTCAAAATTATGGAGATACTCTATCTGCTCTTCCTTACTAGGCAGTTCCGGTATTGGCTCATCTTTACAATGTATGGCATCGTAACAGATTATCGCATCTGTAAACCAATCGCTTATTCCTACTATTTCATAATCAATCCCTATTCTTTCTAAAGCAGTAGCCTGTGCTCCAATCCCAGCAAAAGCTTCAAATACTCTTAATCTTTTCTTTTCCATTTTTCTTACCCACATCTCTATTATTTTATCTCATTTATTGTATCATAATCATTGTCCCAAAATCCGGACTCAGTCCTTCACATATTCCATAATATCTCCATAATCCACATCAAGCGTCCTACAAATCTTTCCAAGCACCCCCAATGTAACCTCTTCATCTCTCCGAAGTTTTGTCATTGTATTTGGTGCAATTTCCGCCTGTTTTCTCAAGTCAGCCTTGCTCATTTTCCTGTCCACCAATAATTTCCATAATCTATTGTATGATACAGCCATAATGTGTCCTCCATCATGCATCAAAAGTTTACAAAATTCCACTAAATATTATATCACAACCATTCTATACCTTCAAGAAACTTTCGCACAACGAATGTGTTACCGAAGTGTGGGGGCTCATTTTCCTTGACAAAGAATTTTGAAAATATCGTTTTATTTCAAGAAAAAATGTTGTGAACTGAATAAACTGAACTTATCTGCCTTTGATTATACCTTGCATTGCTATTTTATACAATATTTTATTTTCAATCTTGGATTCCAAGACTTAATGCTCGAAGGGCATCTGTATAATTACCAACCGGGCTTCCAAGCGCTGGCACTCCTGCCTGCATGATGTCTACCCATTTGCTTCCTTTTCCAATTACTTTCTTGACTTTATCCGCTGATAGTGACTTGATTTCTTTCTCATAGTTTTCCGGAAGCACGATCTCGCCATCATATTTTTCAATGATCTTTTCGAGATCACCATTTTCGCGGGTGTAAATTATCTTTGCCAGATTATCAGCTCCACCGACTGACCAACGCATCTTGCGTCCTTTCATCCGATTGGTAAGCAAGCTACAGTTCTGATTTTCCTGCACTCCCATATTTTTGTATATCTGACCTTCCGGTGCCTGCAGATCAACACCCATATTTTTGATCTGTTCCTGCCACCGAGGAAGCCCATCGATGTTATTGCTCAGATATCTATATAGATCCTTAGCATTCTTCAGTTCTGTCTTGTGTTGGTCATCATCGATGCTGTTTATGTATGTCTCAATATCCTGCAACCCTCCGATATAATCTCCGGACATCATTTTGTTAAGTATCCTTCCTGCAATTTTTTTATGTTTAATCCCAACACGAATCTTATTAACAATATGGAATCGATCCAACTGAAAGATTCTCTCTAGATTGTAAGTGTTGCTGATCCAAGCTGCGCCATCGCCGTTTAGCACGCGCACCTGATCTGCTTCTATATGAAAAACACTCTGAATGAGTGCTTCTGTTTTCGTATTAAATTTGTTTGCACCGGTCATTCCGGCAAGCACTTTCTTATTTACTAATTTTTTACCATCTTCGCTCCAACCGGAATAAATGGTTGCAAGCTTCATTTCTTGTGATTTTGCCTTCTTCTTATTTTTCTGTATGTTTAAGTAAACTCCATCTGCCTCCATGAAGATGATCGGAGTTTCTGTCTCTCCTCTGGTTGTCTCTTCTTCCATCTCATTCAGTATTATTTCCTCTTCCCTGCCGATTTCTTTACCTATCTGTTGCACGACGTTCCAAGCTCCATGACTGCTGATTGTCTGACCTGTTGTTTGTGATATCAATTCTGCTGTTTTTCGATACGGCATTTCTGTTGCAGCTTCACTAATTATTTTCGCCAGATTAGATGAAACTGCCCCAACCTTTTCCATCTGCAGCCGATCATCAAGAAGATATACATGATGCCCCGTCTTTCTATCATAATACATGTGCCTGATGTATTCGACCTCACCATATACTGTTTTGATTGTTGTTTTTCTTTTTTGCTTATTTGCATATCTTTTTGTATCTCTTGTTTGCTGCAAAAACTTATCGAGTTCTTCCAGAAGTTCCTTGGTCATGTTCCGCGCAGCTTCGCATACAGCTTCATATATCCATCTTTCCAGATCTTGAAATTTAGCGGTCTTAAGAAGTTTTTCAAAATTGTAATTCATATTCATTTCCTCCTGACCGTATTATAACATTTCAGTCAAAGAAAAAGGATAGCGGCCTCAGACTGCTATCCTCGTCTTTAACCAATATCTATTTTATAGTCCAGCGCGACCGTAGTTTCATCCCTCACTACGCATATGCCATCCAGCATCTGTGCTCCTACACACAGGGCATGCTTTGTTCCATACCAAGTATTATTATCCTTCCGAAGGCTCCCGATCTCATGGTCGCCATCCCCTTCATCGCTCCGTATCTTCCAGTTGAATCACTGTCTTTTCGCTTTTCTCATTCATACATTTTCAAGATCAACAGACTTTATGATATACTCGAAAACGAACTGAATCAAAATAAGTTAATCAGCGGGCTAACGGGTGAATTAAACATCGCTGTGACTTATGAACTTATCAAGGAACATGCAAGGGTATGCCAATTCAACCCCTTGCATGTTTTATTTTACCAAAGTTCTCGAAAATCAAAAAATGTACAAATTAAGTATTTTTTCTATTTTACACAATTCAGTGTAAATTTCTTATTCATCGTTCCAATGCTGCATCTGCAGCTACACTTCGTATTATTTTTTTCTGGGGGATTGGGGAACACCCCAACAAGCGGGATTTGTGGCATTGTATTTATACAATGAACACTAATCCCCTGCTTGCTCAATGTGGGAATGTAAAAACTGGTCAAATCCACTTATCCGGAACCTGGACGAAAATAAAAGGGTTCAAAATCGAAAATATATTCCTGTACAAAATCCAAACACAAAAAAACAGCCTATCCGTCTCTGGTTAATCTTCCAGAGCCGGACAAGCTGCCTCTTACATAGCTACTGCAATTCTTCTGACAATAAAAAATTAAAAAAGCGGTACCCATTCGTCCCTATATTTCCTACATCATGCAAATAAGTCGAATGAATATATTTCCACTCTTCAGACGTTATATTTCCACTGTCTCTTTCATCATTCATCTGCATAATAATTTCTTTGGCCAGCTCCTGCCACTCACTTGACCATCCACTGCAGCCCAAAGACATCAGTTGTTGAAATTGCATCTGTAAATCCATTGGCAATTTTTCCATTATTTTATCTTTCACCGATCTCCAACTCCTTGCTCTCTTTTATTTTCTTTAATTCCAAATCTGTCCCTAATACATGCTTATATTCTATTCCGAATGAGTTACTATTTTTTAGGAAAATATCAGCACACTGCCGCAATTCTGCCTCTTTCCATTTATATCCAGGTTCTGCATCTGGATGAATGATTTTTGATACACCTGCTATATATCGAACCGCTTCCTTAAAATTGTATTTTGGCAGATTCTTAGATAAATAATATAATTCTCCATTATTTCCTACTACAACCATCAATTTTATTGCACTTTCCATCAGGAAAGTTGAAATATCCTCAACCGAGAAAGAAGAGCATCCCGGATGATTATGCACGTTCACAACAGCGATATTTTTTGCTCTATAAATTGTCGACATGGTTTGTGTATCAGAAAATAAATTTGTTTCATCAAGCCCGCCATAACATACTCCTGCTTTTTCTATAATCTGCTGGAATCCATCTTTCATAGACAATCCATTATCAAGATCATATGTGACCGCCACCTCATTATGTTCATTTTCTTCTTTTGCCTTTGCCAGTGTATATTCTGCAAATTCATGAATAATTAAACTCTGGTTAACATCTAAATCCGGATAAACTACATACGGAATCTTTGATACTGCCACATCTGTAATTTCTCTTTTAATTTTGGTATCCTGACGCAGCAGCTCAACAAACTCATATAATTCTTCTGTTTTTCTTAAATATTCAAAATTGTTCATGAACTTCCCTCTTTTTAATAATAATTTTACAGTATTCATAAGCAAATAACAATAGGTTGCCTCGCATCAAATTGGCTTTCAATCCTTGTACATTATACCAACATCCATCTTTATCTCTCATTCTTTCGTTCCGGTAAAACATCCCGGTATGAGGGGGTAGGGTGTGGGAAGGGGGAACATGACCGCAGACTGTCCCCATGCATTCCTGAAAAAAGGGTGCACTTGTCCCTTGGCATATTTAAGCTGAATTTTTGAAAAAATGCACAAAAAATGACGGTTGATCAATTTCCTGATCCCGTCATTTTGCCTAATGGCTCTCTCAGGCTGCTGTCTTTCCTGTATACCATCAAAGCAGAGTTCCGGGAATCGAACCCGGAATAAAACCATCTCCGCTACCAGCCGAAACGCTGATCTATAATAATAAATTGTGTGCAGCCGGTTCTCCGGCGCATCTCGCTCTCGCTGATCGATAATGCCATGAACGACACACAATTAGAAGGAATCTTGTCTGAACGCTTTCCTTGAAGTATTTCGTACGCGACTTGCTGGCACTGTGCCGGTGCTCCGTTTTGAAGCGCGTTACGGAAATTATCAGTCTTTGTTCCCTCAAACTGATTCGGTGCGTATATGACATCCGCCAACGTCAATGCTCCAGCATACTGCAGATCCAGTCGATTCATGACCACCGTACCGACCGCAAGCTTGTCTTCATAGGATGTGCCTGCTTCGCTATAGATCAGTGCTGCAAGCAGCTTCTCGTTATCTGTCCTTGTTTCTGTCGGTGTGATCACATAGATATTGCTGCAGCTTTCCATGACTTCTTCTATTGAAATTGCTTTATCGGTCGTGCCGCCCTCACAATTTTCTGCCCTGCAGTACTCCTCATTGCCGGTTCCATCCGCCGGGTCAAGTGCAGCTATCAATCCGGCTTTCGTATACCCGATCAGAGTGATCCAGTGGCAGCCGCCTCCGGATACGTTTCTTCCTGTATTCCATTGGCTGCTCCCGGAACTCACATCGCAATTATTATGTAAGTAAACCACACACAGCGATCCATGCTGCAGTGCCTGATCGATCGTATCTGCAGATACCGTCCCTCTGGTTATTTGCACCGGGTAATGATTATTTACCCATGCATCCGCACCGTACCACAATCCTACATGATTATTATTATGTTGTTCCAGCATATCCGGTGTGATCTGCAGCCCTAAGCTCCGCAGAGCAGAGGCTGCGGCTGTCACGCCGCACGCCTTGTTTGCCTGCCCGGTGTAGTTATGCTGATTGTAGCTGTGATACTCATATTGTGCTGCAGCTTCTCCTGCTTCATTCTCTGTGCCGGATATGGAGTGAAGAACACCAGCAGCGATTGTTACAACAATAATTGCTGCGGCAATCGATACAAGTACCAGCTTTCCAACGGCTGTTGCGATTGCTTTTACAAGCAGCAGTATTTCTTTCATAACAAAGCCGGACACCACTTTCGCAGATCTTCGGATCACATTCATTCCGGTATAGTCCGGATCACTGTCTGACCGGTTCTGACGCCCGGCATATTCCGCATCAGAAATACCGGCAAACTCCTGTACACTGTCTGTTACTACTTCTGTTACTTTTGAATTTACACAAAATCCTTCATCTGCGGGCTTTCTTTTTGTTGTTTTTCCTTTTGTTATAATATAGTTTTTTCCTGATTTTTCAGTATTTTTCGACTTCCTTTCTGTACTTTGCTGACTCATGGATAAAATCTTTTCGTGCAAAGTTTCAACGGTGTCCGGATATTCCGGCACCGTCTCTTCGTCTTTTTCCTGCAGTTTATTCTTATTTCGTTCGAGTGCTTTTTCACGCGTCCAGCTTTCTTTATCTTCTTCCGGTGCTGTCCTGTTTGATACAGCTACAATATCCGTATCTCTCTGTGTATTTACCAGCATACGACCACCACCTATGCACTTTTTACCACTGTAGTATCTACAAGCGGGAAGATTTCAGACTCTTTAGGTATCGTATCATCCAGTGCAAAAATAACATTTCCAATTTTAGCAATTCCATGCCCCGGTTCTGCGTTTTCCAAATTCCTAATCTGAATACCAGACAAGCCATACATATCAGCAAGCTGAATCGCATCCAACTTCATCTGCTTAAACATGATAACATTTTCTGAATTTTTAAGCATTGTTGTTGCTGCCGGATTCTGCAGTATCTTCGTAACATTCTGTACGATTGCTCGAAGAAATCCTCCATATTTACGGCATCTTTCAAAGAAATCTTCAATGATGAGTGTTGCCGCCGGATGTTTGAAGAAATAATCCATTTCATCAAAAGTTATATAGGTTGCCTTTCCAAGCTTCCGGTTGTGTATCAATCTCTGGTCAATTTGATCCAAAATAACAATCATGCCTGCATCTTTTTCTTGTTTGTTAAGAGTTGAGAGATCATAGCATACAAGCCGACTCGTTATCTGAACTCTTGTTTGTTTTGCAAAAGAATTAAAAGAGCCTTTTATATGCCTCTCTGACGCAAGTGCAAGCTGTTGTGCCGCTGGTTCAGGATATTGTAAGAGCAGATCGTAAATATCCACTAGAGTCATCTGCTGATATATGCCCGAAAGTACACTTTCTCCAAGTGTACGTACTGCCCTGTCAACCAGAGACTTCTCTGTTTCGCCAAAGCGTGTTCCAGCATCAAGAATTGCCTCCATAAAGGATAGTATCAGATTACTTTTTTTCGTGATTGGATCGTCAGATTGCTTCTCATCTACATAACCATAATCAGCGGAAAATTCTGCCACATTGATAGGATCTTTACCAACACGAATTATCTGTCCTCCCAGAGCACGTACAAGCGGTGCATATTCCCCATCAGGATCTAGTATGATGCTGTCACCATCTGTTAACAGTACTTCATATAATATTTTAAGCTTTGCATCCACTGATTTTCCAAATCCAGTTTCACCAAGTATCCATTCATGACCAGATCCTTGTTTTCGACGGTCTACCCACTGCTGCTGTTTGGTTTCTTCGTGTTTTCCGTATGGAATACCGGTGCTCTGGTTAAGCTGCACCGAATTAAACGGCAGCATAATCGCGGTGGTATCTGTGTCGCAGTCCCGGAGATACTGAATTGTCCGCTCACCAAACGGCAGCGCATCCATCAGCCCCTTTAACTGTTGAAAATACATATATGACATTTCGCAGTTGTAGTCACCTGCCACGTCCAGAATGCTATCCGTGTATTCATCAAGCTGGTTCATATCTTCCGCAAGGAAACAGACGATAACCTGTACCAAAAACATCTTCTGGTTATCGTAATCCATCGCGTTGTTGTATGCATCGATTACTTTTCTGTCCTTTGCAATCTGTCTTGGGAGCCGTTCTGCTGCACCTTCCTTGACACTTCGTTTGCCTGACCACAGATTCGCACTGGTCTCTACGCTGTCATCCTTTCTCTCAATTAGTTTTCTTGCTTCAGAATTTGAGACTGCAACTATATCACAGGTTGCAACGAGATTCGTATGAACTTCGGCAAGCCGTGTGAAAAAATCATCCTGAATACTTGTACCCCACGTGCGGAGTAACATGCTCCGTCCCACCATATTATTTAACTCAAAAAAATCAGCGTATGGTCGAAACATATCTGGTGCTAATCGATCAATAAATTTTCTTGTATTTGTCGCTGCTCCCTTATCTGAATTCCATGCAAAGTTGTATTCTGATTCACGTCCGGCATGAAGGAAGCTGTGCAGCACTTCACCTCGTCGATAGATAGTCTGCGCTTTAATTCCAGAATTAAATGTCAAGAACTTCTTGTTCAGATCTCTTTCCATCCGGCTAAAAAAATTCTCTGCCTTTTCTTGATTTTTCTTGGCGATTGAAAATGTAAGAAATTTGTTTTGGATAAATCCTTTGTCACCTTGAATATCATCATAACGTAACCGATTATAAGCCATTCGGATATAATCATATCCATCTCCTACTGTTGTTGGTAAAAGTATTTGATGTAATCGATCTTTCTTGTTCATCCGGCGGTTTAGAAGAGTTATCTTCATTGATGCCTTAGAACTATCCAACGTATTAAGAATCTTTTCCCAACTGTCATATACTGTTATTCTCTCTTCGTTGGCTGCTGAATTATAGTCAATATCCTTTATATCATATGTCATGCTCCATCTATTTCCAGCATGCTTAAACATACCATTTTCGCAAATCTGCTTAATTGGTATGACATCCTGGCTTCTGGTTATTTTCGTCCGGTCTTTCGACAGGTCGTACTGCATAACTGTTGTCACTGCCATTATAATCTTCCCTCCTTCCTCTAAGTACAAGCGGATTTTTATTCATCCGCCATGTGGAAAACATCGCCTGTATGATCTGTCCTACGTTCATTCCATCCATGGTTACAAATCCAAAGCTGCAGATAAAAACCACGATAACCGCAATTACCGGTATCTTGCAAAAGTCCGGTACCGGGAGGAAAAAATAAGTGATTGAGCCGGCGATCAGCCCGACCGTTACGCTTGCCACCTGACTCGGCGTAAATCCAAGCATCGATGTTTTTATCTTTAATATCTCTTTATTGGTTTTTGCTTCTAACATACATAACTCTCCTTTCCTGCCACCACGTATCCGCGTGGTGGCATATCGTATTTTATAAATTCAGCTTCTGGTGAATCCAGTTATCTGCTCCTTTTATTGTGCCTGCCATAATCAGATACAGGAAAAGCATCTGCGACAGGTACGTCCAGAGTACTTCTGCTTTCTTTGCCTCAAGCTCTTTATTATCCATGCCCCACTGCTCCAACCATGCCTGAAATTCCTCTTCGGTCATATCCTCTTTTAATTCAACTATCTGCTGGTCGGATGTCTGCACGGTATTAAAATCAAAGTTATTCGCAAAAGCGGAAAATACCATACAGACAATCACGATGACGACGCCCTGCAGACACACACCAACAAACGATTTCAGATATGATACAAACGTGCTCCGAAGCGGTCCTGCAGCACCGCAAGCAAGCGCAAGCGGCGCAACCGCGATATGCAGATAGATGTTAAACAATCTGCCGTATACAACCATTATAATCGTGAAGCTGCACACCATAATGACAAGTGCAAAAATCAGCACAACGATAAAAAACAGTGTTGCTTTCGTTACCCCAAGCCCGGACGTGGCAAGCTTCACCTGCCTCGGCAGTTCCACCCAGGATAGATCCAGAAAATTTGTTCCATTCGGGCCGGTAACCATCTGCAGGATTTCTTTAAAACACCAGAAAATCAAAAGCAATATGTACTTCCCGCCCTGCAGCAGGGATGCGGTAAAACATAGCAAAAGGAACGTCCATACAATCGATCCGGCATGTCTGGTCTTTATAAATTCGCCGCTGTCATGAATCAGTGCGATATAAAATCCGATGATTAATATAGACACTGCAGGCCCCATAAGTGCATCATAGATTTTGCTGACGGTTGTCCATATCGTACCATTTTGGTACGATATGGGATCAAGCATAAGCACATCATATAACTGGCTCATCCACGCATCGAAAAATGCAATCGACGCCTGCAGCGTCGCTAATATCCAGTTCATAGGCAGGCTCCCTCCTAACTCATAAGCCAAGCTGCGATTGCTCCTGCACTACCAAGCAATGCACCGGCTCCGATTGCGTATAATCCCTGAATCTTCATGTCGTTTTGATGTCCGAACCAAGCTACAACTTCCATTAGAAAACCGATCACTAAAGTGATAAAACCCAATGCAGCTACACAATACGCAACCAGATTTTTTCCTTTTTCGATTGGTTTTTTAACTTCTTCCGGAATATCACTGCTATAAGCTGCCATCTGTACCTGTGCGCTGATCTGTGCCGTTCCCGGTTCCGCTGCATGAGCCTCTTTCGGTGTATAAAAAAAGCAGCCCATAAGGACTGCTAACATACTGAACATGTACAAGATCACGTTCTTTCTCATTTTCAATTTTTTATCCATATAATTTTTTCCTCCTATTCAAATCTTATGCTGCCAGTTTATCCAGCAGCTCTTCTTCACTCATAACTACGCCATCTGCTTCAATCTCATCCACCCGGACAATTTTATCTCTATCTTCCTCAGCAATATTCCACTGCCATTCCATATGAGCCTTCGCCTGCTTTGTGCTGCCCCAGTCGTAGATCTTAGCCGGCTCTTTTTTACGTTTCAAATTCTTTCCTTCGGCGACCATATAATAATTTGGGTGTTTCTTCATGTTGTACTTTTCATCCTTTAACGCATTCTCGCCTTCGATGATCAGTATTGCCAGTTCGTTCGACTTCCGGCGCATTTCATCTGCCGTCATCAAATCACGTTGCGTCGGCGTATACTGCACCGTATAACTTGCGTTCATGCCGTGTGTTGTGCTTGTTGACTTGACCATAACCGTCTCTTTTCCGACGAGTGCAGAAAAATATTCGCAGGTTTCCTTCTCATTGCTTCCAAGGAACAACCATTCGGAGCAACATGCCATAAGCGTTTTGTATATTGTGTCGAAAATCTTCTCAATCTGACTCTTATCCTGTAGAACAATCGCAAACGAGATGTTTCTTGATCTCGCAGTTGACAAAATCTTCTGGTAATCATCCGGAAGCGCAATGTTTGCAAACTCATCAAGCAGAAACCGGATATGAATTGGCAACGGTCCATCATACACGTTATCTGCTAGATCATACAGCTGTTGGAACATTTGTTGATACAAAGTGCCGATCAGGAAATTCAAGCTTGCCTTGGAATCTGGCGTCACACAGAACAAAGCTGTTTTTTGTGTGGCAAAACTTCGGATGTCGATATCATCCGTAATCGTAAGCTTCTGCAATGCTTCCATATTGAAATACGCTAACTTGGACGATAAAGTAGACTGGATGCTCTGCAGCGTTTTCGCACCGCCCTTATGGTAGTCTTTATAATATCCAACTGCGATATGCCCCGGCTTTTCTTTTTCCAGCTTTGCGAAGATCATATCCACCGGTGACATAAAGCCATCTTCTTCCGATACTTCCGCTGCATGGAGAAGCTGCAGCACAATTGCCATATTTTGCTCTTCCTTCGGTGCCTCGTGATATAACAAAAAGCAAAAAGCCATCATCAGATTTTTCGCCTGATCATCCCAGAACTGATCCATTTTCTGAGTGTTTTTCTGCTCCTGCGAGGAAAAGAAATTATTTACAAAATCCAACACATCCATGTCGTTTCTAAAGTATACGAATGGATTGTAACAAACCGACTTTTCTGGATTGGATACGTCGAAAACAATGACTCGATATCCCATTCTCTTGAGCATATCCCCACATTTTTTTGCAAGTTCTCCTTTTGGGTCTGTTAGAACATAATTGCAGTTCATCTGCATCAGATTCGGTATGATATAGCCTCTCGATTTCCAAGTACCGGGTCCACCCCAGATCAGCGTGTTACCATTTTTACCGTGACGGTAAAAATCAAAACCGAGCCTTGCACGGTTTGTTAAAATCATATCCTGCATCCACTTCGGAGCTTCAGGAAAAACGACTTCCTTTGCTGCATATTTTTTATTGATTTCTCGGACGGTCGCCCATCTGGCAGATCCATGTTCTTCTCCGTATCTGGTATTTTTCATCGAATCATAAATCGCGGCGCCAATAAAAGCATATATAATGGTTCCAATCAGCGCGATCTTCGGTGTCTGTTCCACAAAAAAAATCCGGAATGGGTGAATACTTAAATCCCTTTCCAGATTATCGATAAAATAACTTAAACCATTGTGTGTTATGAATGGTGCTGCCCGGATCAATCCGTATAGTACAAACGGATATGTCAACACCAGTACAAGCACCAGCGTTTTTTTACGTTCCTGCAGCATGGCGATCGACCTCCTTCTCCATCTGTGCATCTCTCATACAAATCTTCTCCATCGGCATTCGGATATCTCCGTCGATTGTCTTATTGATCCGTGCAAGGCGTGTCAGTTCATTCTTTGCTGCACGTTCTCCCATTTTGATCAATCGATCAGGAAGATTGTCAATATTAACTGCAGCCGTACTCACGTTGTATTTACTGGCGAGCGCATATGCTGCTGTACAGCATGTAAAGTGGTACTGTGCCCGGTTGTAGGTCATTGTTGTATCCTTCATCTGCGAGTGACATATCGCATGCCCCATTTCTGTTGCAATCGCAGTAAAAAATTCGTCTGCGGAAACTTTCCCGGAGCGTACGACATATATTACCTTGTCTTTCGGAGAATACATCGCACGTGCGCCGCTTACATTTTTTATTTCGTCCACGACGCTGATCGGAATTTCGTTTCTCGTAAGTAGTGATTCAAGCGCCTGTTCGCCTGTTGGCGAAACAGGCTGATAACTGTAATTGGTGTCGTTGACATCATACATATACTTATAGTGATATCCGGCAGGTTCCCGGCTGTTTTCAAGATAGATTACCTCTCCATTTTCGTCCTTATCCGGTTCCCAGATGGAATATGCAACGGCTGTCTGGTTGATCGTAACACCCTGTCTTTCCCATGTATCCTGCGCTTTCAGCATCGTAAATGGACGTTCTTGACTTTCGTACATCAGCAAAAGCTGATTGTTGACCGAATAATCAGGACATTTGGACATAATATCCAGATACATTTTTAATGCTGCAGGATCGGATAACGTCCATTTCGCCATTTGTCCGATCCACTTATTATCTAGCTTCATGATTTTTCACCTCCTTAATCGTCGCTGTTGCAGTGTCAAGCATTGACTTTTCTGCTGTTCTTCCTCGTTCCGGTTCACGCATCATATCTGCGATCATCTGACGTTCCTTACTCGTAAGCTTCACGCCGTCATCCCGTGATACGATTCCGTTTTCGTCAACTCTGTATCCCGATACATACATCTGCCGGATGAAATCTTCTGATAATTTTCCATTGACAAACATCTCCTGATCGACCATGTATTGGATCTTGTCGACGTCGTTCATCTGTTCCGCAGTCTTGCCCCGGAATAATTGTTCGCCATTTTCATTGTAACGAGTCACCGGTCTGTCCCAGCCGATATCGACAACAATCGGCTCTGCTCCGTCTGGCAGATCACTCATAGACGCTTCTCGTAAGCTTCTCGCTCCGGCGAACATGTCACGTGCGCTTTCCTGTGCATTTTGATAATTATTAACTTGATCCATAACGCTTTCGCGCTGATTAAAACTGGTTGATGAGCTGTCGAATGCTGGTTCTTCCTCCGACAGCTCCTGTCCGAAATTTACTTCGTCGTGCTCTCTTTCATTCTTATTTGGGCTCATCATGTCCTGCATCAGCTCCTGCTCCGGGGTAATATTCGTAGCATTTGCCTTTTCTTCTTCATTCACGTCCATATTGATACCGCCCTGAACCTGTCCGATTCCCAGATGTTCGGCAATCCGGTTGATTCTCGGACTGTCGCTTTTCTTGACGACGAGATCATATGCGCCATCCTGATTCATCGCTACGCAGTACTGGATACCGTATTTTTTCGCAAGCTTCGCAAATTCCTTCATCTTGGATTCCGGCACGACGTAATAATCAAGTGGCTCGCCAGACTGCATAAGCTGTTTCATCCGTGTTTTACCGGGCGAATTTCCCGGTGTTTTTGCAACGGCTGCAATCATTGCTGCAATATTTTTCGCAAATGCTCCTGTCAGCCTGCAGGCATAGTTAATACCTTCAAGCGCAAACGTCACGATCATCTCAGCTTCTCTTGATCCTTCCATTACTTATCCCTTCTTTCCTGATTTTTTGTAAAAAGCACACTGCTCTTTTTTACAGTACAGTGCATTTAATGCCATGCACCGATCCGTTTTTTCGTGATACGCGAAGCAGTCCACATGCAGCTTACAACTCTCGCTCTTTTCGTTCATGCTCACACCCCCTTTCCATCTCTCTTACTCTTGTACTTTATCCTTCATCTTCTGGCTGTTCTCTTTGATATCCTTACACCAGTACAACTTTTTTCTACAGTCTTTGATTTTTTCACTTAGATAGTCCCTCTTTTCCATCAATGCCTGCTTATTGTCACCTGCAGCCCGCAGCCTATTTGTTACATAGTTTTTTTCGTTTTGGTATCGCTTCATGTCCTGCTTTATCTCATATTCCACGTCGATCAGATCCTGCAGCGTCTCGATCCTGTTGCTGCACAGGAATTTTGTTTCCGATCGGATTTTTCTAAGCTTGGTCAGATCTTCCCGGTACAGGTAGTTAACCTGTTTTGCTGTCATATGCTTTGGGTAACATCCAAGCATGTAGCAATAGCGAATGTACAGTGCCTTAAATCCGGTAATTCTGTATCGCGGTCGCTCTGCGTATGTGCGCTTTGTTTTTCTTTTTTCGTCCTGTCGTGCTCCCGCAGCTCCTGCAGCTTCCTCATTTTGCGAAAATCCCTGTGCATGGATACGCTCCCCGATCCGCTTTGCAATTCCCTCTAATGAATATGCTTCTCCCAGTCGACGATCGATCCGGACAAACCGCTCCTTCCCCGGTGGCTTTACCGTGAAATATTTTGTATTTGCCTTGATCATATAGCCCCGATTTTTTAACGCTGCGAAAAACTCCTGCAGGTTCCGGCTCTCCGCGATACATTCGTCAATGTCCTGCTTAATAGCCGTTGTCCATGTTGGTCGCCCTTCCTGTTCTGCCTGATATTCAGCATGATGCTTCCCTTTCATTTTCGGCTCTTCTACGACACTTTTTCCATATTGCCGACACAAACGGTCAGATTCCCTTGCCATATCTTTCCAGCGTACATCCAGCTTTTTACCTGTTCTCCATGATACGCTATTGACAACGAAGTGATTATGGATATGTGCCGTGTCGAGGTGTGTGCAAACAAGTACTTCGTAATCGTCGCCCCACAGTTTTTGTGCCAGCTCCAGTCCGATCTTATGCGCTTCCTCCGGCGTCACTTCTCCCGGTTTAAAGCTTTGATACCCATGCCATAACAGGATGCCGCCCTTTTTGTGATAATGCGTCTTGGTGAGCATCATCTGATCTCTGGCATATTCCGGTGAACAGTTAATGCCGGATACATACTTTTTCTGCTCCGTTTTGATTCCTTTCGCTGCATAATCAATCACATTTGCCATGTCGTCATTCTCGTCATGGTATCCCGCCATTGTATAATCAATGACATCCTGAAACTGCTGGCGTTCTAACTGGTTGTATGTCTCGTCCGTCTCCACATGGATATTTAAGACTGTTTTACCTTCGTTCGCTGCATAATCGATTACTTGCTTAATGTCCGAGCCCTCATGGATCGTCCAGATCTTCGTAACCGCCATTAAGCTCTCTCCTTGTCCTTTTCGCTAAGCATATCTTCTAGCTCATGCTTGATTTCAACGCTACGTTCGTTGCGCTCAGAAGATCCAAAATCCATCCATGACAGATCATGTATCAGATCTTCGACCTCCCGGCGTTGGAACGGTTCTAAGACCATCTTCCTGATCTCAAAACTTAATTCATCCAGCTTTTTTGCCTGTTCTGCAAAATCAGTCGCATTCACAAGTCCGGTCGCATTCGCCACGTGCGCGATCTGGTTAATGTTGACTCCGATCTTGTGCAACTCTGTTGTAAGCGCATCGAATGTTTCCTTCGGAAGCTCGATCGGGATCGTATTCATGATTAGATCCCGAATCAGATGTGCTTCCTTCCGGTACCCGGTTCGCTCAGCCAGAGCCTTGAGTGCCTTATTCTCGTACTCTGTAACTTCAATATGCTTCTGTACCATTTTCTGTCTCTTCCTATTCACTTCTTATCACCTGCCTTTCTTCACGTGCACGCACAATCGGCGCGCCATTTTTTAAGTAGTCATTACAGTCCTTGTATCCTTCCGGTGGCGGCTGGTTATATACCTTATAGCCATCTTTTTCGAGCACCAGTGACAATGCTCTGGCTGCCAGCTTCCCCGGTCCATCATTGTCTAAGTGTAGACACACCGTATTTGTATACGGCAGCTCGTTGAAGTGCTGTTGTAGCGCAACCGGAATCTTACTTTCTTCAAGATTCTCGCGCGGCTTATAGATTCCGCACAGGGCGATCATGTTGTGCCCCTTATAATCAACTCCCATCTGTTTCATCAGGGTTGCATAGCTTAGCATGTCAATCGGTGCCTCAAAGAGATGAACCACACTATTTCTTACGTCCCAATCTTCCGCACGAGCCTGAAATGGAAACCGCCGGTTAGAGCCGGCTGTTGTATTCTTAAACTCGCCTTTCGTTCCTCGCAGCGCAACCAGCTTTACATTTCCATATGCATCATGTCCAACAAACGCAATATTGGCATGCTGATTGGTCAGATAGATCTCACCTCGATCTACGAAGTCTTTCACGATCTCGCGATCGATGCCGCGCTGATCACAGAGATACTCATAGATCAAATCTTTGTTTTTAGATCGTTCTGGTATATACAGTCCTTGTTCTTTTTCCTTCGGTATATCCTGCATGACCACAGGTTCTTTGATTGCAGTTTGTCCAAGAATCTGACCGACTGCATCCACCAGAGACATTCCTTCCACTTTAGTCAGATAGTCGAGTGCAGATCTTCCGCCTACACCCTGACTCCACCAATTCCATAGCCACTTTCCGTTATGGTAATTGATTTTCAAGCTATCATGGCTTTTGAGCTGGTAATATCCATCCTTTAGTTTCACCAAGTCCCACGGCTCGTAACTCTGTTTGTATGTGAGTAAATCCATCTCTCGCGCGCGCTTTAGATCTTCATTAGAGACATACGCCATTCAGCTTCCCCCTTTCCATTTTTTACACTGCATGCAAAAATGCCATGTGAATGAAGTCCATGTCGCTCATCCGGGCGAATTTATTAACGGCGCTTTCCGCGATCAGCCGGATATTCTCATCCATATCCGCTGTATCCTTCACAATAGCCTTAATAATTGCTAATCGATCATCCACCGGTATGTAGCATGCAATCAGCTCATTTTCTTCTGCATTAAATATCATCGTGTCACCTCCCAATTTTCGTACTGTCTTATAAGTTTTGGATCATATTCCGGCGGTTTTGGTATCTGTGGATTGCTCTGGTAGTTAAGAGCCAGTCTGCAGTTTTCCGCCCACTCGTAGATCATGTCCTCGTACCGCTGCTGTCGTATCGTTCCTGTCTTACCAACTGCATTCTCATTTCTGGCTAATGTCATGACTTCCAATATTTGTACGTGCCGTTTTAAGTACGTGCACAGATCCGGCGATATATCGAGATAATCTATAAAATTCTTCCGTCCTGTACCTAATTCTGCGCTGTCAATGAACTTCTGCGTCATGCCAAGATATGTACATTCGATCGACAACCGGACATATCCGGTTTCTCCGGCAAGCCGCAAACCATTTTCCAGTGATCCTAGTTTTACAGCTGCTTCATAAATATTCATATTGCTTCCCGGCATAAGCTTGTCCGGCTCTGTACTCGTAAGAATCGTAACCATCGCCCAGCTTGTGTCCGTCATATCCCTGGAAAATCCTGCCTGCTCCTTCACTTCATCCTGATTAACCGGGACGACAGAAAGGGCGGTTCCCGGTAGCTCCGGTAAGCTATCTGCTAACATCTGCTTCATTGTATACTCGCTCTCCTCGCCCTTATATGCTGCCACCGCGGTTATTCGCTCCTTATCGCCATCACTCCGGCTGTCTGCAACATAGACCGATGCCTCCGGGTGTCCCTGATCCGCGAATGCTTCCTTAACTTCCTGCGCAATCTCTTCCTTAGACTTCCCACTGACTGTCAGCTCCGGCTCTTCCATCGCACGCTCAACATCTGTGATGATTGCCTTGGATGTCTGGCTGATTGTCTGCATACTCTGCTTTAAGAGGTTAATATCCTGCCTGCCCGCCCACGTAGCCACATAGCCAAAGGTATAGTCCGATGTATCAAGCCCGAAATGGTTACATACCACATACGCGATTGATTCCGCTTCTACCTCTTTTTGCTCCCGGCTTTTGTCTGTATCGCCACCATGAATCCGTGCATGCGCGGTCTCATGGAATGCCGTTTTCAGTGTTTGTGCCTCACTCATCCCTGCTTTAATCACAATTTCTTCTTTTGCATAATTGCACCAACCTTTAGCTTCCCCATCCACCGCCCTAATCTCGATCGGATATGGTGCGGCCTGTCTTGCAGCATCAAGCAGCTGCTCATAGCGGCTAACATCACCGGTTAATTCTGTTATGATCTGCGGTAACGGTTTTCCTTCCGTCTGTGACACATCGAACACTGATACAGGTCGGAATTTGATTGTTTCTCTTTCCTCTTGGATTATCTTGCCGTCTGCATCTGTCCTGTCCGTATCAACTTTGATCTTCATTTTCGACGGAGCAAGTATCGTGATTGCTTTCTCACCTCGTTTTACATGACGATCAAAGTTACGCATCCATGAATTATAACCGGCGACTATTGTTGCTTCCGGCATCTGCATCGCGATCAAGATCTGGTTGTTAGCAGAATAGGTGTGAAACTTGCTCATTACCTGCAGATAAGAGATGTATTTATCGCTTGTGAAAAATTCCATCACACCGGCTTCCAGCTTATCCAGCGTCTGTTTCATCTTTTCCGACTGTGCCATCTTGTGCCTCCTTTCCCCAGTAAATTCGATATTCCTGTGTTTCGCTTATATAGAAATATATTTCCTGCACAATGAATCCTTTATCTCCCAGTTTTTTTATCGTATCTTCATCTAAACTTTGTACAAACAGCTCTACTGATCCGTTTTTTGCTGCTCTCAATAATGCGTCCACTATTGGTTCCTCTTTCTCTTTTTTCAAGAAATTGCTTATCGCATACAGTTCTTCTGCACTCATCAGCTCCATCAATCGTCTCTCCTTTCCAAAATCACAAAAGCCACCCTTTCGGATGGCTTCTGCGCTAAATATGTTATTTTGTTTTATCCTCATTTCAGTTATAATTGGACATACACCAGTGCCATGGTGAATCTGTACGAAAGGAGGATTAATTTATGTTCAATCGTGAAAAAATCTTACCTGAGCGTTCTGTTTATTCAGAAAATGAAGATTCATATATCTCAAACGCTACCATTGAACAGCTTGCTTTTTTATGTATAAGCAATGATCCCAAAGTTTCAGAATCTCACGATCCTAAGGAAATTGCGTATCGTTATACGATTGCATACAAGGCAATCAAAAAAGAGGTTACACATCTAAAAAAAATCAACTTTACATAGCAATTTTTCTCCCCGGCATACTTCCGGGGAGTTTTAACTTTCTGCTTTATCCCATGATACTATATAAACGTCTGCTCCCAATGTATTCTGACGTTCCACCTTATATCCCTCTTTTTCTAATATAGCCTTCAAAGTTTGATCCAAATTTGCATAGATAGAAAACTCTCCTTTTTCAACCGCATCCTGTATTTCTTTTATAAGCATATGCTCCATGTTTTCACTTTTATTTCTTTTTGATTTTTCGTACGAATCTTTTGCGCTCATCAATTCCATTTGGTTTCATCTCCTTTCATAAACCACAAAAGCCACCCTTCCAGATGGCTTCTGTGACTATATATATGTTACTTATGCTTTTTCTTCAATACGATCATAACTACGATTCCCGCTGCAGCGATTATACCCAGTACAATCGGTATGATCGGTTTCATCGGATCTCCTGTTTTGGGAACATTCGGCTGGAAAATGATAGTCTGTCCCTGATCTTTAATGTCAGCATGGAATGCAATCAATTCTCCATCCCGGTACAAAAACTCGAAAAATACGATGCTGCGTCCGGCAAGCTTCGTGGCATCGATCGTATATGGCACATCCACCGATCCGTTTTCGCTCGTCACAGTAAATTTCGTTCCAGCTTCTACGGCTTTACCATCTTTTGTAAGTTTTTCGCCGCTGTTGGAGTATACCGGGTATCCGGACAATTCATACTCGCCCGGAACAAGATTTCCGTAATATACCTTATCGATCAGCTCCACGGTTCCGTCTGCCTTCAACACCTTCTGACCGTTTTTATCGGTTGCAGTTGTGTGGATCTCTGGAACCTTCAATTTATTATCTACCGTAAGCTCATACAGGATACCCTCTGTAACTGTACCGTCGTCGTTCAGCAGCTTCGTCCGCTGTCCATCCGCAGCGAGTGTGACCTTGATTGGATCAGCTTTGACATATTCTACCGGCGTTTCCTCTTCAATCCGGTATTTGCCAAGTGGCAAATCCTTTGTTGCTGCATTGCCATCGGCATCTGTCACGATTGTATCTACAAGCGTATCTTTCAGATATACGGTATCGCCTGATCCGTCCTGTGCAAGGATGTCCTCGTCTGCATATACCTTAAAGGTAATTCCTGCAAGCTTCACCTTGGAAGTCTCAAATTCCTTTTTCGTCTCGTTGTAGATCCGCTTCTCGCCGTTCTTTGTGAGCTTGATTGTGCCCTGCAGACTTGTGTTATCGATCTCATACTCGAATACACCCATGTCTGTGACCTGTCCTTCCGGCGTTTCATAGATCTTATAAACGGCGTCCGCATCGATCGTGATATCATAAGACTTATTCTGCAGCTTGTTATAGTAGCCGTTCGGACACTCACTTTCCTCGATCCGGTACTTGCCCGGCATGAGCGTTCCCGGTGTCATAATCTCGCCATCCTTGGTTTTAAATTCAGATACCCCATCAAATGATACATAATCATTGTCGTCATAAGACCAGATCTTGAATGTGGCTGAATCTGACAAAATCTTCTTTCCGGTTGCGTCGTCCTTCTTGATAAGCTTCAAATAAGCCTTAAAGCTCTTGTCCGTAAAATATCCAAGCTTCACTGGCTCGTCCGAGTTCTCTGTGATATTTACGGTGAACGGATCGACCGGATGGAAGTTCTTAGGAACTGTTGTCTCACGTACAATATACTTGCCATATGCAAGCGGTACAGACTTTGCATAGCCATTTTCATCGGTGAAAAGCTCCGTGTTGCCATCTGCAGTCAGTGTCACTGCCCGATCCTGATTCCAGATATAGAACAATCCCAAATCATCCTTGACAATGATTTCTCCGTCCTTCGCCTCATAGTTTTCTGGAACGCATGTAAGCTGATCTGCTCTGCATGCAGAAAAGCCAGCTCCGGCAAGCGGATATGTCGAATTATTCTTGCCCTCAGCAAGCTTGACTAACTCAAATGGCTGCTTCATTCGTGAATTGGAAATTGTACGATTATTTTCCACGTTTATGTGTGGTAACCCATCCGGATTATCTGTAATCCCAAATGTATGAATCGTATCATCCAATACATATCCTTCTGGTGCCTGAATTTCCTGTACAGTGATAGTACCAAGCGGAATTGTCGGTTTACCACTCTCGTTATAATATAAAGGATCACTATTGGACTGAATATACTGATTGTTTCTTAAATCAGCATATCCTCGTTTATCTGTTTTAATATACCATGTCCTGACCGCACTCTTTCCTGCCTGCGCCGGATCGGTATCCATTTGGACATCATAATATTTAATCGCGAAAATGCACCCTTCCAAAAGGACTGTTCCATTGGAATCCTTTTTCTGTACAAGAACTTCTGCAGGATCTCCTCCAGCTTCCTCCGGCACATCGAAGGCTACCGGAATATCACTGTCTACTTTTTCTCTGTAAACATCATTGTTAATTCTGTATCCCGGTGATGCTTTTGTTTCCTTAACGTAATAGGTTCCATATGCAAGATTCCCAACGGAGCCATTACCATCCTGATCGGTTACAATCGTCGCAACTGCATTGATTCCCGCCTGTGCATCCGCCATTGTCTTGAAGATGCCAAATTCTGCACCTTTCAGGCTGTAACAAGAATTGCCATTCGTAATCTCCGGCGATGCAGAATACTTGTGGATTTTGATACTGCCTACGCCCTGCGCTGTTGCGGCTACACTTGCGCTTTTGGAAAGTGATTCGTTCGGTGATGCAAAGCATGCATCCTGATAGGAACCACTGTAAAAGATACGTGCTGCATAGTTAGATACACCATTTTTATCGCCATCTCCGTAATACTTCGTATGGCTGGCACCAGTGCCGGTTTTCGCCGTAAATGCAAGTTTCTTGCCTTGCATGTCTTTATACTTCGCCTTAATTGTGACAGTCTGACCAAACACATACTGCGTGATGTCAGTGTTTGTGAAAGTATCTTTGACAGTTTGTGTTGTCGAGGTAAGTGCTCCATAGTCAGCAGTGAATGCAACCGTATTTGTCGAATCTGCGCTAATGGTCAGATAGTCATAATAATTGTTTGCATTATTCACTGTCATTTTTGATCCTGAATGTTGGACAGTCACCGAGCCAGTTGTTGCATTTGTCAGAAGTTTATTACATAACCCGGACGAAGAATAAACAACCCGGAATGTTGCATCACCAGATGAATCCTTATAACTCTCTGTAAGTTCGCTTCCGTTGTAGTTTTCCCATGTTTTTTTCGATACGTTATAAACCTGAGTTGTAATCGTTTGTTTCGGTGTATATGCAGCCGTTGCATCGACATAATTTCCGACAACTTTAAAATCCTTATACTGGTCATACCAACGTCTGGCACTATCAGCGATCAGCTTCATGTGATTAAAGGCTCGGTTGACATTTTCACCACTGTTCTTGCCTCTTACCGCTGTAATATTGCAGTCTGACACGGTACTATGTACTGCAGCCTGCGTAACGGCTCTTGCTTCGTCAGTGGTCATTGCATACACTTGTCCGGCAATCATCAAGCCTCCATTTGGAACTCCATCAATGATATAGGTTCCATATGTACCGCCGTCTTGTGTATTTCGTCCTCCTGCAGCATTCGGATCTGCTTTTCGCCCGCCAAATCCAAACATGATCATAGAAATATCTGCTGCAGTGTCCCGATCGGACAGCCACTGCCTACCCTCTTTGTACGCCGCATCATACTGTGCCGAAGATTTCGTTGACTGCATGCAATAAGCTTCTGTCTCTCGTCCGGATGCATCTTTCGCTACGAGTGCTCCGTGTAGAGATGGCGTGTAATCGGTTGCAGTAACATTTACATAATCAGCGATCACCCATCCATCCCAGTAGCGGCTGTGGATATAGACCGTCTCGCCTGTGTCGCCAATATCCTGTACTGCAATTCCGTCCTCCTGCAGCCCTTCTTCCGTAGTTGCTTCTGCATCTGCATCCGAATTGGTTGCTGTTACTTCCTCTGCCCGGATATTGTCAGGCAAAGAAAAAGCCGCGGTTACAGATAGAACCACGGCTGTGAGTAGTGCTGCTATTCGTTTTTTTCGTTTTGATAGCATCTCTCTTCCTCCTTTATGATTTAATTTTTATATAAACAGCCTGACCGGCTGGAATTTTATATTATGAATATCAACATAGATGACAATATTACTACAACATCAGATATTATAGTTAATATTTCTAATAACATACCTTTACGATGTATTTCAAACCATAAAGACAACATCCATGCTGCATTAAAAATTAGGCATATACCTATAGTTATAAAGACACATTTTAAATCCATAATCATTTAATCTCCTTTCAATAAAAAAGGAACAACCCTTAGATTGTTCCTTTTCTGTCGTTATCTGCCTGATCTTCCTCCACGATCCGGCTGCCGTTCTTTCTTTAATTTTTGTACTTCGTTTTGTAAATCCTGATTTTGTTTTCTTAGGACATTGTTTTCATGTTCCAAAACGATATTTGCATCAGTCAGCTCATTAACCATTGTTTGTAGCGATGCATTTTTTTCATATATGCTCTTAACTGCACTTTCAATATATAATGGACTCTCCACAGCTTGGGATATCCTTTGTTTTACAGCATCATCGATTCTTTTCGCCTCCAGAAGCTCAGCTACGCCCTCTATTGTCGAATTTATTTGATTTTCCTTTGATATGTATTTCTCTTTCAATTCCTGCACATTTTTATCCGTTCGATTTACAGATGGACGCATGACAGCCGTATCCTCTTTTACTGATTTCGACGTTTCATTTACCCCATCAATTCGCTGTCCATCCTTCTTGAACTGAAAAAACTGTCCCCATATTCCACCTGCAACTCCCATTATTGCAATAGCTATTGCAACCCATTCCGCTGCTCCCATGTTATTTCCTCCCTGTTCATATAATAGCAAAAAAACTGAAACTAAAATGCACCATAAATTTACATATAACATTGATTCTTCTCCATCCTACTATAATAAATCTACACTGTCAATTTCCCACGAAAAAAGGAACAACCCTTAGATTGTTCCTTTTACTTTACCTATTTATTTTATCATCTACTGTACTTCGTAATAGCCATATTCTGGCTCTGTGACAGTTTCTGTCCCTACTACACGACGTTCCTTTTCTCCGTCTATTATATTGCTGTAAGGATCTCCATTCATTATATGATTGTATGTATGATCTGATATATATTCTTCATCAGCAGCTATGTCGTCTTTATAAAATCTTTTCTTACACATAAAACAGTAGCTATATGGTACCATTTCCACTATTTCTTTCGTCTCGGTGTACGCAGGTTCTGTTGCTACCCACACAACCTTGTGTGTTTCTGGTGCCTGCTCATTGCTCCAATATCCGTCCCGAACCGTGAATGTTGCTGTCCGCTTGGTTCCTGTCTTATTCACTCCACAACTGCAGATTACATGATATTTAGGATCCCAGAATGCGAAATGCTGTTCCAACTCTTCCTTTGTTCGGTAAATATTGTTGCAGCTATCGCACTGATAATATGTCACCGTCACGGTCTGCTCTGCAATCCATGTCGGCTTGCTTGCATCTGTGTTAGGCTTGGTGCTGCTCTGATTGTTTCCCGGATTTTCTGTTGATCCAGAAGCATTCGCATCATTGAAGCTCTTGGATGTCGTCTGTGTAATACCTTTAACAGTTGCTCCCGGTGCTGCAGCTCCTTTCTTCACAAGCATGATCTGGATTGCTTCGAGCCGCTTTCCATAACCGGCGGTTCCGGCACTCTCGCCGTTCTTCGCCCAGCCCATCCAGCCGAAGGTCTGTGCATGTACCCGGTAATAAATATCGTAATGCTGCGCCAGCTCCCCGGTCAATCTGATCCGAATTGCTTCGAGCCGCTTTGCCTGTCCGCTTGTCCCTGACAGTGCTCCATCACTTACCCAGTCCATCCAGCCATAGGTCTGTACGTGCGTCTGATATTCGACGCTGCCGTTGTAGCTGCTCCGCGCATCGATGCTGATTGCTTCGAGCCTCTTTGCCTGTCCGGTCGTTCCGCTTACGCTTCCGTCCTTCGCCCATCTGGTTTCCCAGCCGTATGTCTGCCGGTGAACCCGGTAATTGATGCTTGCTATCTCATCTACTGTATTCTTCGGTATGATCTGAATTTTAACCTCTTCCAGTCTCTTTGCTTCTCCTGTCGTCCCGGCGAGTGCTCCGTTATATACCCAGCCCTGATTATCTCCATAAGTCTGGATATGTACCTGATACCGGATATCATAGTGCTGTGCCAATTCTCCGGTCAACCGCATCTGGATCGCTTCAAGCCGCTTTGCCTGTCCGGTCGTTCCGGCTGGCTGTCCGGCAGTTAACCAATTTGTCCAGCCGTAAGTCTGCCGATGTACCCGGTACTGGATCGTTCCTGTATATCCAGATTCGTTCTGCAGGTTGATCGTCATGGATTCCACCCGCTTTGCCTCGCCTCTGGTTCCAAGCACCAGCGTATCAATGCCGTTTTCCTTCACGATCTTTCCGTTAGTGTCGCCGTATGTCTGTACGTGCGCCTTTCCATAGATACTGATTCCTGCTGCAGCTTTACTGTTTATCGCCGGAAGCTGCGTGACCATAAGCACGGCTGCAAGTGCAGCAGTTACAATTCGCTTGATACCTTTCTTCATAATATTTCCTCCCATCCATTCATGTCATCTGTTTTTACTGTCTTGATTATAGCATAAATGTATGTAATAAAAAAATGTACAATTTAATAGATTGTACATTTTTATAGTTTCCTATTTTTTTGTGTTTGCCGCTGCTTGTTTCTCTTCTGGCAGCTCCAGATCTTTGCCATCATTGTATTTATCTATCCAGTAGCCTTTTAAGGTACAAAGCAAAAGTGCTATCAGATTGATGGCTAAAAGTGGGTAAAATATGGTTCCAAAACTTACCTCTATTGCCTTTTCGTATGTATCTCCTGCAGGTGTTACCTGATTCATATAGGATGCAGGAAGTGCATAGAGTATCATATCCTTCATTATCACAATCAGTCCAAGTATGGTCGAATGTACCTGATTTGCTGCTGTTGCAACCTTGTTATTTGCTATAAGACTGTAAATGCACCAGCTGATCATAAGTAACGGATACATAATGGCTACACTTGTGCCAATTATATTCCAGATATTATATAAAACCAGCCCTGTAATGCAAAACCAATACAACATTCCGCTTAACAGAAAGCCTCTGAGTGACAGGAATATATCTTTGCTTAATCCTATAAATAATCCGAAATAAAACATCGAAAAGAATAAGAGACATATCCTGATATCTTTTAGAGCCATCAGCAATGACAGTACCAGCATTGCACCCGTGCATGCAGTCAGCCATTTTTTATTGGCAATTTCTAATTGTTTTTGTCCTAGTTTGTATGTAAGTTTAAATATCAAACACACAAATGACTTTTTTGATCTGTTTTCCAATCATACCTATTCTTAAACAAAGGGGATAACCATAAGAAAAAGCAGCCAAACTCCAAAAATTATTATTCTTTCCCTTTTTTTCCATTTGACAGTAAATAACATATATACCAGCCAATATACCATAGAGCTATAAAACAGTACCCACGATGAAAATGCCATTCTCCATGTAATAGTTAAAAAAGCTGCTATGGTTGCAATCATAATTACATAAGGATCATTCACTAATTTTGATGTATCTTTTGTATTCCCTTTCTTTAATACTATCCTCCCACTTCGATATAATAACCATGTACTCACTAAAATTTCCATCACGTAGAATATATTTTTAACCCTTTCCATGCCTGCCTCCATTTTACCTGTTTTACCTCCGAAATACAAATTTTTTGTATAAAAAAAGGAACAACCGCCAGACTGTTCCTTCTTTCTATCTATTATTTGTTTCCCCTCTCAAAATCTGGTAAATTCCGAGTTTTCTTGTTTTCATCAATCTGTTTGTTTATAAAATTTTCGTCGATGTAATTATATACCTTCTCGTTCAGATACTCTACCTGATCAAGAACATCCTCCGTGTCTCTTTTGCTTGCAATATAGAAATCATCGTAATCGGATGCAGTTCGTATAAGCTCTATGGATGCATATAATTTATAATCTGATTTATTAAATTCCGTATTATCTTCATAAATAAAATACCTGTTAAACAGTTGTAATATGCCATTATGTGTATTGGCATCTTTTCCCTTAATTGCAAGCAACGCCTTAAGTGCCTTTTCCATTGAGTAATATGCCCGGTTATTTGCTGACTTATAACTTCCTTGCTCATATAAGTTACATGCATCATTATATAGTTCCCTCGATGACTCCAACCGCAGCTTTACAAGTTCTCGTATTTCTTCATCCGTCATATAACAGTTCCCTCCTTTGATATATTTTTATAAAACGCATACCAGCTTTTTTTCCCGATATATTCACTGTATGGAATACATATGAAATTCACAACAGCGAAATACTCCATTGCAATATCTGTGGCTATTTCTGCCAGCCCCATTCTGTATGCTGCATTTTCCTCTCTTCCAGTTTTTGTAAGAATCGCAATATCAATATCTGAATCTTTATCATAATCTCCTCTGGCGCATGAACCAAATAAAATAATATCCTTAACGTTATCTCCCATTAACTGCCTGACAGGATCTTTTATCTCTTCTACTATTTTTTTAATTGTTTTTTCGTCCAATTCAAAGAAATCCTTCATACAAACCACCTTCTCTATCTTCCATGCTTGCCACCGTGTTCTCTCTCTTTGATTTTTTCTCTGAGTGCCTTATTTTCTTTCTGTAATTTTTTGATCTGTTCCTGTGCCTGCTGAGATATTTCGCCATTCTCATTTGTGAGTGTTCCCACCTGCTCCCTTAATGTTTCATTTTCGATCAAAAGTCTGTTCCGGTCGCTGATTGTTTCCTTATAGTCTTTAGTGAAATTATTCATTGTCTCTGCCAGATCACGTTGTTGAGAAGTGAACAATGCATATGCATCATCTTCTCTTTTATATCTGTCCTTAATCGTTTTGTAATTTTCCTGTATGCATGATTCCAAGTGGGAATGCTGTTCAGTCAATGATGCTTTACCGCCTCTTCCAATACTTTCCATCACATTATTATATTGTGCTGATAGCCCATGTTTAAGAGTTTCTTCGTCATTCAAGCCAAGCTGCTTTATAAGTTTATTTAGTGCTTCTGTATTTTCGTCAATTTTTCCTTTTCTGGCAATAAGAAAGCCGCCAATAAAGGTGACAACCGCCGGTATAGCCACCTTTATTATTTCTATTACTGTATTATTATCTTGCATTGTCTGACACCCCACCATGATTTCGCTGATTATGAATCCGAAGAATAAAATCATATATTCTAATGTCATTTTACATCCTCCGTTTCGTCTCTGTCAATTTCTTCTTTCAGCTCTGCCTTACGATTTTTGAAGTCCTTTAATGCGCAGAAATATTCAACTATTACGGCAATCACAAACCCAAATGGAATCGTCCCAAAAACACAAAAGATAGCCAATAAAACACAAATGCCTTTGTCCGCATTTGCAATAAGTACAACAACAAACCAAAACAACAGAACCAAGTTAAGCGGAATATATGATTTATATAATCGTAATTCGGATCTGACATATTCTTTTCGTTCCCTCTTATAGTTGTCATCGTCGTGCATCTATCGTCCTCCTCGTCCTATCTCGTTCCGGTATTTCTCTTTGTTGATCTCATTGGCTATGATCTGCTCTTCTACATAATTGCGAATCAGATTCTCTCCGCCAGGAATTTTATCTTTGAAATACTGCAGCATGTCATCTGTATCTATATGCTGCAGCGCGGTTCCAATCATTTCGTGTATCGTTGCTCCGGGACGTCCAAACTGCTTATATATGCTCAATGCATCTTCTGTGTTGGTTCTCTCCTGATGCTGTTCGGATCCTTTTATGAACTTCTCGCTGCCCCAGAAATCATGAATGCTGATAGATTCCTCATCGATATAAATATCCGTATATCCCTCATCCAGCATATTCTCCTTGACGCGTTCAGCTTCTTCATATGTAACGCACTGTCTCGATTCATAATTATAATCCGGTTCCTCTTCATAACCATCTGCTTCATACTCGTATTTTCCGCCGACGGTATATCCCGGAATTGTAATATGCAGTCCATTATGCAGGATATCCTCTTGGGACTGCAGCTGTCTTTCTGCCGGATCGTATATATACCGGAGTGTATCCTTTCCCTTGCTCCGAATGTCCATATAATATATTTTATTTCCTGAGAAATCCGCATCTCTTCGCATCTCAATGTATCTAACTGCGTCGTTCATATATATAAACTCAGCTAGATCATGTTCCTCTATTGCTTCTCCTAAATCTGTAAATCTTCCATATCCAACCACACCTTTATCCATAAGCATTCTCCTCTCACGTAAAAGGAGCAGACCATTTATGATCTACTCCTTGTCACTTTCTCAATAATGTTTTTGTAATCGTCCAATACCATTTTTACGAACTGAAAAGTTTCTTGTTCATAATCATCTAATATATCTATATTCCTCAACCGGTAATAATTGTTAAAACACTCAGGTATAAATTCATATGGATTATGCACTGCATACCCTCCCAACAATTTCTCAGCTTTTCCTTTGTTCCAACGGCATGTAGACAACTGTTGTTGCATATGCTGACAAAAGCACCGTGCATTCATCTCATTGTTTTCAAATATTTCGTAGTATGTTTGAGGCGTATATCTAAACTTATCTGGTTCAATCCCTCTATCATCCATCAGCATATATATTTGCAATACATGCCCTAACTCATGCCATATAATATCCTTAACATTTGCGTAATTTGCATCCATTACACTTTCCATTTTTTTCTCAATACCCGGAAAGAAAAATGCTTTGGGGTTTAATTTTATTTCATGAATAATTCGTTTCCTGCCATATATATTTCTATGCGAAGCAAAGCTGTTTCCTAGTCGTCTGTCTAATTTCCTCATATGTATTACAATATTCAGATTATTTAATATCGGAAAATCCGTCAGCATTTCATTTACAGCCTCAGTTATATTATTTCTGTATTTTTTATTCACAAGCAGGAGATTAATCTTCATCTTATCCCATCCGCAACAGTTTTCTTTTCTCGATTTTATCATATTCGGTTTGGTTTTCAAGGCTATTATAATATCTGTTTATCATAAGTTCACGGTTTTTCCTGTTGCTATTATATTCATGCTTATAAATAAACGGAATCTTTACATTCTCTTTTTTATATATTCCAAACCGATCCTGATTAACATATTTTCTAAGACCTCTACTGACCCATTCCATTGTTGTTGGGAACGAGACACCATATTCTTTCCCTTTCATAATTTCCTCCCATAAAAAGGAGCAGACCGTTCAGGATCTGCTCCATGTCACTTTTATAGTCCTCTTTGATTTTGTCGGTCATCGATCTGTGGATCTGGCAGTTCCATCTTGATCTCCCTGCTGTCTTTATCGAAATGATATATGCTGTTTGATAAAAAATCCATATCACCCACAACAAACTCATTCACTTCCATTGCTGTACGCTGCAGCATCTCCGAATCCATATCATTGTTATCCGGGCAGAGCAGAACTTCATGGGTACTGGATGGCACGATATAAAACCCACATTCCAGTCCTTCAGCAAGCTCTGTGATCTGATCCTGCGCGTAGAGAATGCTTGATGCACCCCCGATCATCTGCATATTGGTTAATACATATATCCCTGTATCCGGAAGATCAGAACTAGAATCATACATTCTAATAACATCTTCCATTTTTTGGACTTGTACTGGAAAAAATTTTTCGGTATTCGTCAATGCAGCGTTATAAAGTTCCTTTTCATTGATGCCAAGTTGTGCTGTTTTGTCATGCGTAACTGGTATGCTTCCAATTCCATGTTCGTTCTCAAATACTATCATTCTGATTGTAACAGCCAAGTCCATATACTTCTTATATGGAATCTCCTGCAGCATTTCCTTGTTTCTTTCATAATTGATCACCCTGACGAAACAATTCTTAAAATACATATCCTTCTGATCAAAAATATCCTTCGGGATAGAATCTGTTTTTCTTGAAGATTCTCCATATTCAGTTGCGATCTGCTTCATGATTGAATTCATATTGCCAGTTATCTCGTATTGTCTGTAATATCCTTCCAGATGTAGGATTGGGGATATATTGCTATTGGCTCTGCTAATCACGAGTCCCATATAGTTATCGTTATTATCATTCGATATTTCTTGAAGCAGGATATCCTCGAAGTCATATCCTAATAGGTACTCGCCGATATTATCCCGGATTTCCTTACAAAATTCGTTAAATTCCATCCTACTGTTCCTCCTTCTTCTCAGTTTTTCCCTTCTTCGCCTCTGCCAGTCGCTTGGCAAATTCCTGTAATGCATCCAGTTTTCTTTCCTTTGGTTCGTACTCAACTGTTACCTTTTCCATATGCTTTCCCTCCTCTCATCAGTATATTTTTAAGCTTATTCTCGTAGGCTTCCATCCGGTTCTGGATGTGTTCCCACGCTTTTGCTTCCTCGCTTGTCAGCTGCTCACTCTCCGGCTTTTTCCCGGCAAGTGCCAGATCCTGCAGCTCACTCAATCGTTCTGTCGTCATGTTCCACCACCTTTACTTAGTCAACAAATAAAAACTATAAATATCTAATCAATCACGTCCAGTCTTATGCTTTATACAGTAAATCAACCACAAAAAGCCTTTAAAAGCAAAGCCAATAAAAACCAACACTAAAACAAGTCTAATAACTAAAATCCAAAACGCCATAAAAACGCCTTCCTCTCATCAGTATATTTTTAAGCTTCCACCCGGTTTTGGATGTGTTTCCTTTCGCTTCTGTCTACAGTCTTCCTCGTTCAGGTTCTACCTTTGCCTTGTCCCAACGCATATATAATTGGGAATTTAATTTTCTTGGATCAACTCTATTTCCGGGTGGTACCTGCTCATATATCTGTTCAAGAGCTGCCGTTTGCCGGACATAATTATTCTTACCCCGCGTATAATCGAGATTTGCGCATGCATCACTGCCAAGCTTCTCATAATCAATGTATAAGTCCAGATTTCCCACGCCACCTACCTCTATATCATGAATGGATGATCCTTCACATAGCTTTTTCCCGAACTCGTAATCAGTTTGAGCTTCTACCATTTCAAACTTTCTTAGATTTAAGGTGTTGGCAAGATTAAGATAATCCTCTACACTGGTGCAGCCGTCTAATCCTGAATAAATAATCTCTGTAAATTTGATCCACTCTCCTTCATCCAGCCACTTCATTTTCTGCGCCAGATAATTAAGCTGGTCAAGGTTTTCATGCTCTCCAAGCGATCGTGTCAATTCAGGAAACGGTGTCTCATAATCGGTTATGAAATATTCCTGATTTCTTCCTATTCCAAGCTTCTTAAATTTCGCATCCATTTCCTCTGCATTCACCGGAAGCGTTACCCATGCTCCAACCATGTTTCCTTTGTTGTATTCCGTCAGATTTGTCAGACAGATGCCGATTGCACGATCCTCTTGCACCGGTATATTCATCCGCTCAGCGTAGATGTCTATCTGTTCCATTGTCAGCCACTCCGGTTTTCCATCATCTGGGAAACTGTTCCATAAAGCTTTCATATTCTCAATCTGATCATCTACATCCTGCGCCCACAATCTGAATGTCTGATGACTTTGTGGGCTGTCCCCAAGAAAAAACTCACAGTCACTTTTCATCCGCGAAAGGAACTGGTATTTAACAGAGCTATCTGCAGGCTCCCGGTCGATCAATCCCTGTATATATTTATCAACCATATCTTATCCTCCCTGTTGCATTTACTTAAATGGCAGATCATTACCTGTCAGCCCGGTTGGAATATCAATGAATCCATCCGCCGATGCATTACCCGGATCTGGATTTCCCTGACTCTTTTTGCTCTCCGCAAATTCCTGTTCTTCTACAACAACCTCTGTTGTATAAACTTTATTACCGTCCTTATTTGTATAGCTGCCTGTCTGAATACGACCTGTAATCGCAATCTTTGTACCTTGCTTCAAATACTTCTCAGCAAATTCTCCATTCTTGCCGAATGCGACACAGGAGATGAAATCTGCTGTCTGCTCGTTTCCAGAATTGTCTCTTCTCTGGAATCTTCGATCAACCGCCAGCGTGTATCTTGCGATTGCTAAAGGCTCTGCAGCCTGTGAATATCTAACTTCCGGATCACGGGTTAAGCGTCCCATTAAAATAACTTTGTTCATGCGTTTATCCTCCTCTTTTTGCTCGATATATCTTTCTTTTGCATAATCATATTCCATAATTGCTTCTGCAAGCAGCATCATTCCCAATATTGAAACAACACACTATAGGACTTAAATACTTGTATACCCCTTGCGGCAATAAGTTTTCATCAACTGATATAGTCAATGCTGCAACCAATCCAACAAACATTTTTAATGCTGCTTTTATCATTTTTCTTTCCCATATATTCACGTTACACCTTCTCTATATTGTACGTTCACTTTTATGCCGTGAGTTCATAGCGAATCGAAGTGCATAATTTGATTCTACATGCATCTTATATGCAGAATTTCTATCCACATCAGCCACCACAGCTGCGATAGTTTCACGACCTGCTAATTCACACGCCCGTTTTCTTCGGTGACCGGCGATCATTTCATAATTTCCATCTTCGTTCACAAATACAACAACTGGATTTATTAATCCCCATATTTTAATACTGTCTACCAGTGATCCCAATTTTGAATCATCAATAATTCCTTCATAATTTTTAAGCTGTTTTATTTCGCACAATTTAAGCTGTTTATATTCGCAATTTTTCTCATTCATTAATTTTTCCTCCTCATATAGTCCTGCTATCTCTGTTCTTTTCCATATGTTTTTCATAAAAATCCAATGCTTTCAAGATCTTATCCTCAAATTCCTTAGGGGTTAAATTTTTCCCATATCTCAATATTTTTTCATCTTTGAGTGCCAGCTTCGGTTTTTGATTTGGTTTTAATTTTCCGAGAATATTACTAATCTGTTCCTCATCAAGAGCCATATTAGTAGCAAGGCTTCGCATTTCTTTTGCCTGTGCCAATGACGGAAGAACTCCCGGACTTATCTCTTTTCCATTCTCATCTATATCAAGAGTGTCCTGATAGTAGTCATATATTGACATCTGGCCTTCGCTATCGATATATGATACTTCCACGGCCGGACGAATTGACATTTTTCCTCGATCTACAAGATCAAGCAACTCTGGAATTAAGTATGTAAGGCGGATATATCGATCTATTGTTTTTTCGCTTGTATTTACCATATCAGCAGTTTCTTTTCTTGCATTTAACTTCTGGTCCGGTGGACCAGAAGTTAAATCCGTCCGTTTGCCCTGCCTTTTTAATGCCTCATAC
>CAVKUW010000140.1:0-1549 GCA_963659815.1 Butyricicoccaceae bacterium | reverse complement strand
ATACATCACCTTATAGGTGAATGCTCTCTCAGATGGGAGTATTTCATCTCGACTTTGTAAATTGCTTTCTCCCATGAGAATTGTTGCTTCGTCCCGGTTGATGTTTTTCACAATGACTGGTATAGTCTCAATCCCTGCCAATTCGCACGCACGTTTTCTTCGATGCCCTGCAACCATTTCGTAGTTACCATCTTCATTAAGGAAAACAACTGCTGGTTCGTTAACCCCATGATCTTTGATTGATTCAACAAGTTCCTGCATCTTATCATCGTCGACTACCTTAAATGTGTGCCCCTTGAAAGGGACGATCTGATCGATCTCCATTTCGTCCAATGTTCCGTTATTTCGCTCGGCATTGCTGTAGAATATTTCATCAGGATTAAAAATCGCGTTTAAGTTCTTTTTCCAATCCTCTGCCATTATTAAGCACCTCCTTCACCAAATTTTCATATGCCTTTGATACTTTGCCTTGTCTGTTATGTGCATATACGCTTTTCCCTTCTGCAGATGCATATATTGCGTCTGCACCATTTGGAATTACATTCTTATATACATTTACATATTTTCCTACAGTATCTCGAATGGAAGAAATTACAGTCGGCGTCAATCTCCTGCATCTCATATCTGCTCTTGTGATTAGTATTCCTGCGACATCCAAATTGGAGTTAGTATGCTTCTGAATATTGTAGACAATCGACAAAAGTTCCTTAGTTCCAGATGTTGAGAGATATTCTGGCATAGCAGGTATAATTACTTTGTCTGCAGCATTTAATGCGTTAATAGTCATCATTCCAAAAGATGATTGGCAGTCAATAATAATGTAATCATATTCATCACTGACAACCTTCAGTATATTCCTTAAACACATTTTATCCTTACCCGCATCAACTAAATATAGTTCAAGCGATGCAAGTGTCAGGCTACCTGCCAACACATCTACTTCTTCCCCATGTCTCATAATTGATTGTTGAACATCATAAATTTCAATATTTTTTTCAAAACTCATCTGCATTAAAGATGCAAGCGTGTTTGTCAAAGTATCATGGTTTCTCCATCCAAGATGTGTTGTTAAATGGCCCTGCGAATCCGCATCAACCATCAAAACTCGATACCCTTCTCGTGCAAGACCAATTCCCAAATTGACCGCCGTAGTTGTTTTTCCGACGCCTCCTTTCTGATTACAAATTGCAATTGTCTCTGCCATAATGCATCCTCTCCTTCCTGGAAATAAAAAAAGAACCTATCATTTAGATAAGTTCTTTCTCTCAACTTCATTACGAAGTTACATTCCTATATTATTATTTATTTTTCTGCCCCCACAAAAATTTCACACATACTAATCTTCCTAACTAAATTATTATTCCTCCTTTCTGTCATTACCTGAAGATATAATATCTTTCTTTATGTAAATTATACCATATTGTGAATATATTCACAATATGGTATTTATAGCAATTTTTCTCCTCCTACGCCCGCACCGTGGGTTTTTCCGCTTGCCAACTTCTCTCCACGCCCACTTTTCTCCCCGCAGCCTTGCAATTAGCTTCCA
>CAVKUW010000139.1:0-3134 GCA_963659815.1 Butyricicoccaceae bacterium | reverse complement strand
TTTCAAGGCTTTTTCACAAGCAGGGGATGAGAGAATCGAACTCCCGCCAAAGGTTTTGGAGACCCCTATCATACCATTTGACCAATCCCCTATAATGGATATGTCCATAAAACACATGTTCCATTATACAGATTAATTGATATTTGTCAAGAAAAATTTTAACTTTTCATATATTTTCATATATTTCTCAACTGCTTCCTGTCCATCCCAGGCTTTCGTCACTTCCGCGCCCCGATCTAAGAACATATACTCCGCAATCTCCATATTCAATTCATTATCTTCAACCAGAAGCACATGTTTTCCCTGCAATATTGTCTCGTCCAACTCAGCTTCTTCCGTCTGATATTCCTGATCGATCTGGAAAGTGAGCTGTACCCGGAAGGTCGTTCCCACATTCTTCTTCGACTCACAGGTTACGGTTCCATGCATCGCATCCACCAGTTTCTTGACGATGGCAAGCCCCAGTCCAGTACCCTCATACTTGGTACGTGTGCCTGTCGTCTCCTGCGTAAATGGCTCGAATAAATGCTCCTGAAATTCCTCACTCATACCGACGCCATTGTCCTCGCAGATAAATTCATACGTCACCATCTGTTCATCAAACGAGAGCAGCCTTGTATTAAACTTGATATAGCCACCCGGTCTTCCATATTTCACTGCATTGGTTCCTAAATTCAGCAATATCTGGCTCAGATGTCTCGGACTTCCGATTACATGTGGAATCGAAACACCTCCGCGTCTGACACTTGCACTGTGAATCTCCCTTGCTTCCGCGTTCACCAGTTCAAGCAATGTATGTAATGCCAGCGACTCGCCATCCCTGCAATGCGTCTGCATCCAGATCGAGACCATCAATCAATCTTTCTGCAGCACAAATGTATATGCTGATACAAATAATACAATCATCAACAATCCAATAATCATTTCAAATATAAGGCGGTGGTGTAGTTTTTTCATAGGCTGCTTTTCTTATACTTCTTCTCTCGTCCACTCCCCTGCATGCTACTGCATATCGTAGAACTTCATCGTCTCCCGGTCACGGTATTCGTGCTTCTCGTAATAGCCGATCAGCTTCTGATTGCTATCCCGCAGAGCTACCATATATACATCCTTATTCTGCTTTGCATTGTAACTGGTATATACAATATTATGGCTCACATCTGCTGCAAACCAGTCGATCACCTGCTGGATCTTCTTGTTCGATTCCGGGTTGTGACAGTTGAACAGGCTTTTTCCAATCAATGCCTCTCCACCATGTTTTGCATAGTTTTTAATTGCCGCGGGATTCATATAGATAATCTCATGCTTCAAGTTACAGATTACGACCGATGCACGTTCCTGATCTATGATACTTTTGAAATATTCATTCATATAAGCCACTATCCTTTGCTGTATTTTCTTTGATTATATCATGTCATAAAAAAGATGTCAGTTAAAAAATGATTTAACCGACATCTTTTTGTGTTTTATATAGATGCAGCTCTATGCATTTTGCACGCTGTGCATAGTGCTACATTGCTGCTGCCCTCGCATGGACCGGATTCGTCAGAGTATACGGATCAAACAGCACATCCAATTCCTCTTCTGTTAATAACCCTTCCTCTAACACAAGTGCCCGCACACTTCTGCCTGTCTTGACGGATTTCTTCGCAAGCTCCGCTGACTTCACATAACCAAGCTTCGGACACAGTACGGTAGCAATACCTGCACTGCTCTCCATTAGTGCCTTGCAGTGTTCCTTGTTCGCAGTAATTCCCTGAATACAATTTACAACCAGTGTATCAACCGCCGCCGTTAGCGTCTCAATCGATTCAAACACATTATAGAATACAACCGGCTCAAATGCATTCAGTTCCATCTGTCCTGCCTCTGCCGCCATCAAAACAGTTGTATCGTTCCCGGCAATGTTAAACGCGACCTGATTGACGACCTCTGGAATAACCGGGTTGACCTTTCCCGGCATAATCGAGCTGCCATTCTGTCTCGCCGGAAGATTAATTTCTGCAAGTCCAGTCTTCGGTCCGGAAGAAAGCAGACGCAGGTCGTTACACATCTTCGAGAGATCCATCGCACAGGTTTTGATCGTCGATGATACAGTGACAAATCCATCCAGATTCTCTGTCGCATCGAACAGGTCTGCCGCCTGTACAAGCGGATATTTCTTGAGCGAACCAAGACATTTTGCAATACCATCCAGATAATATTCTGAAACATTGATTGCCGTTCCGATTGCTGTTGCTCCGAGATTGATTGTATACATTTCCTTCTGCACATACTCCAGTCGCTTCAAATCTCGATCAACCATGGACGCATAGCTGTGAAATGTTTGTCCCAGACGCATCGGTACAGCATCCTGCAGCTGCGTACGTCCCATCTTGATCACATCATCAAATTCCACAGATTTCGCAAGCAATGCCTTGCGAAGCTTCTTATATTCCTTCATCAGAGGCTGCAGAAGATCGAGAACTGTAAGCTTACCGGCAGTTGGAATGACATCGTTCGTCGACTGTGACATATTGACATGATCGTTCGGATGCACATGATCGTAAGCACCGCGCTTGCCGCCGAGCAGTTCATTAGCCCGGTTCGCAATAACCTCATTCATATTCATATTTGCACTCGTTCCTGCGCCGCCCTGAATCGCATCCACAATAAACTGGTCGTCGAATTGTCCGGCACATACTTCCTCGGATGCCTCAACGATTGCATCTGCAACTTCACGTGAAAGCCGTCCCGCCTGACAGTTTGTAAGTGCTGCTGCCTTCTTGATCGTTGCCAGATTCTGGATAAATACCGGATTCATCTTCGTGCCGGTAATCGGGAAATTCTGCTGCGCTCTCAAACTCTGGACACCATAATACGCATCCACTGGTACCTGCATTGTTCCAATTGAGTCTGATTCTAAACGAGTTGTTTCTGTCATAATCTGTTGCCTCCCTTGTAAATATGTTTGTTCTAAACGATGGTAAGGGTAGCACTATGTCGCTTAAAAGTAAATATTATGAGGTCAGAAACGAACAAAGTCGCAGAAGTCCGTTCTGCGGCTTTATTATTTTATGCTCTATGTGATTGATTTGTCTATTTTTTAAGCAGAATAAGCTTCCATTTCTGCCTGAATCTCATCTTCGGTTGCT
>CAVKUW010000138.1:0-33319 GCA_963659815.1 Butyricicoccaceae bacterium | reverse complement strand
GTGCGAAGATTATCGACGCGCATATGACACAGCTCGAACAGGCGATTGCGGAGAACGGATATACGCTTACAAATGAGGTAATCATGCGGGAGCCGACGTTGCACCCGGAGACAGAGAAAAATGCCGTGGTAAAGGAGATGTTCGGCGACGACATCGAGAAGAGCGTGAAGCGGTATTCGTTTGATGTGCGGATGTAACTGAAAAATGCAATGTACAAAGTGCAGGAATCCGTAGAAGAAACGTGTGTGACATGGATTGGATGAAACAGAGGGAAAAATAGATGGCACAGAATTTCAATGTGGAGACAAAGAAAAAAGAAGAGAAGAAAAAGGCAGTTGCCTTAGTCTATGAGCCGGGAAATGAGGCACCGCAGGTCGTTGCATCCGGAAAGGGTGTGATCGCGGAACGAATCATCGACACGGCGAAGAAGAGTGACGTGCCGCTTTACAAGGATACGGATCTAACGAATACTCTGTTGAACTTGGATATCGGAGAATGTATTCCACCAGAGCTGTATGGCGTCGTGGCAGAGATTTTAGTCTATGTCGATCGGATGGATAAGCTGCGTGCGAAGCTTGGGAAATAGATAAGTGGGGATAGCTATGGAGAAACGATCGTACAATAAAAGACAGGTCGGTACGGAGAAGGAGAATCTTGCCGCGGAATACCTGAAGAAGAAAGGGTATTTCATCATCGAGAAGAACTACCGGGTATGGCAGGGCGAGATCGACCTGATCGCGCGGGATGGCACGTGTATCGTGTTCGTCGAGGTCAAATACCGGGCGGATGGCAGAAGTGGGGATGCCTTAGAGGCAGTTACCAGTGCGAAGATACGGCAGATCTCGAAGACTGCACTTTTTTACCTGAATCAGAAGAAAATCAGCATCGACAATACCCCGATCCGGTTCGATGTGATCGGCATCAATGGGGATTCCATCACACATATCGAGAATGCATTTGATTTTGTGATGATAAGGTAAGCTTAGGAATGCCAGAAAAAGATAGAACAGGAAGAGATAAATGAAACCAGTACAGTTTGATCTGAAATTAAATCCAGAGGCACTTGTGACGCGGGCAGAGGAACATCTGCATTTCTTACGGGAACGCACCACGTATTTTGACAATGCGAAGGTGGAGGGGGTATCCGTGCCAGTTCCGGTGATTCGGTATAAAATATTTGACGCATACCCGGAGGTTGAGGTCGGGTTCTCGACGCGGCTTGGTGGCGTGAGCAAAGGATACCTTGGAAGCATGAATTTAAGCTTTACACGCGGCGATGAGGAAGCATCCGTGATGGAGAATCACAGACGGTTTGCACAGGCATGCGGGTATGATCACACGAAGCTTGTGTTCTCCGATCAGGTGCATAAGACGAACTTACGGATCGTGACGAAGGACGACTGTGGAAAGGGTATTACGCGGGAGCGTGATTTCGCGGAGATCGACGGACTCATCACGAAAGAGACTGGAATCCCGCTTATGACGTTTTATGCGGATTGTGTGCCATTATTCTTATACGATCCGGTACAGCGCGTGATTGCGACGGCACATTCCGGCTGGCGCGGCACAGTTGGACGCATCGGCATGGTTGTCGTGCAGAAGATGCAGGCACTCTATGGCTCTAAGCCGGAGGATATGATCTGTGCGATTGGCCCATCCATCTGCAAAGCCTGCTATGAGGTAAGCAAAGATGTGGCAGATGCGTGTGGCGTATATACAGAGGAACAACGGAAGATACTATTAGAAGACAAGGGAAATGGCAAATATCAGCTTGATTTACATCAGGCGTGCTATTATAATTTTACGGATGCGGGTGTGTTGCCGGAGCATATTGCGATGCCGGATATCTGCACCTGCTGCAATCCGGAACTGTTATTCTCCCATCGGGCATCCGGTGGCAGACGCGGCAATCTGGGTGGCGTGATTATGCTGCGGGAATCAACAGAGGAATGCCGGGATTGAAATATACAATCCATTTAATACAGAAATTTAGGACACAGATATGAAACGACATAAAATAACGAAGGTTGATGAGGGCAGTATCGCAGAGGAACTCGGAATCGAAGAAGGCGATTTCCTGCTTGCCATCAATGACAAAGAAATTGAAGATATATTTGATTATGACTTTATCGTGAACGACGAATACCTCGAAGTGCTGATTGAGAAAGCAAACGGTGAGGAATGGTTGTTAGAGGTCGAGAAGGACTACGACGAAGATCTCGGCATGGAGTTCGGCGAGTCTCTGATGGACGAATACCGGAGCTGCTTCAACAAGTGCGTGTTCTGCTTTATCGACCAGAATCCACCGGGCATGCGTGAGACGATTTATTTCAAGGATGACGATACGCGTCTGTCCTTCTTACAGGGTAATTACGTGACGCTCACGAACATGAAGGAGAAGGATATCCAGCGAATCATTGACTATAAGCTGGCACCGATCAATATCTCCGTGCATACGACGAACCCGGAGCTTCGCTGTCAGATGCTGCATAACCGGTTCGCCGGAAAGGTCATGGACTATATACAGATGCTGTACGATGCGGATATTCCGATGAATGCACAGGTTGTGCTCTGCAAGGGGCTAAACGATGGAGATGAATTGCGCCGGACGATTGGAGATCTGCTCACTTATGCACCGACGATCGAGAGTCTGTCGGTCGTACCGGTCGGACTGTCCAAGTACCGGGATGGGCTCTGTCAGTTGGAGAGCTTCACGAAGGAGGATGCGAGGGAAGTCATCTCGATCATCGAGGGCTTCCAGCAGCAGGCGATGGAGAAGTTCGGCGAGCATTTCGTGCATGCGAGTGATGAGTGGTATATCACAGCAGGCTATGATATGCCGGATGAGGACCGCTATGACGGTTATATCCAGCTGGAAAATGGTGTCGGCATGACGCGGCTGTTTTTAACAGAGGCACAGGATGCCGTGGATATCTACCTCGAAGATCATGACGGAAAGCCGTGGGATGGGAAACGGAAGGTCTCGACGATAACCGGACTGATCGCCTATGACTATGTCTGTCAGGTTGCAGAGATATATAAGCAGGCGGCACCGGGGCTTGATCTGCAGGTTTTCCCGATCCGAAATGATTTCTTCGGCGAGAAGATTACTGTGACAGGACTTCTGACCGGACAGGATATTGTGAAGCAGTTACAGGGCAAGGATCTGGGAGAGGCGTTATTCCTTCCAAGCCAGATTGTGAAGGCGGATGAGCCGATCTTCCTCGATGATATGACGGTCGAGGAATTGCAAAACGCTTTACAAGTACCGGTGATTATTGTACAATCAAGCGGTGTGGGATTATTTAACAGAATGATAGAAATGGAGAACGAACATGAGTAGACCGGTTGTTGCCATTGTCGGCAGACCAAATGTCGGTAAATCTACATTGTTTAACACACTGGCGGGCGATCGTATCTCGATCGTACAGGATACACCAGGTGTTACAAGAGATCGAATCTATGCCGATGTGACATGGTTAAATTATAATTTTACGATTGTGGATACGGGTGGTATTGAGCCGGAATCCAACGATATTATATTGAAGAGTATGCGGGAGCAGGCGGAGATCGCGATTGAAACCGCAGATGTGATTCTATTTGTGACAGATGTTCGTCAGGGACTTGTCGATGCGGACGGAAAGGTTGCAGATATGTTACGCCGTTCGAAGAAACCAATCGTGCTGGTTGTCAATAAAGTGGACAGCTTCGAGAAGTTTATGCCGGATGTATACGAGTTTTACAATCTGGGACTGGGTGATCCACAGCCGATCTCAGCGGCATCCCAGCTTGGACTTGGCGATATGCTCGACGAGGTGGTCAAGCATTTCGGCGAGAATGCATTAAATGAGGAAGAGGATGAGCGCCCGCGTATTGCAATCATCGGAAAGCCAAACGTTGGTAAATCATCCATCATCAACAAGCTGCTCGGTGAGGATCGTGTAATCGTATCGAATATTGCGGGTACGACGCGGGATGCGATCGACACAACGATCAAGCGGAATGGCACGGAATATGTGTTTATTGATACAGCGGGACTGCGCCGGAAGAATAAGATTAAAGAAGAGATCGAGCGGTACAGTATCATCCGTACCGTATCAGCGGTCGAGCGATGCAATGTGGCAGTGCTCGTCATTGATGCAACGGAGGGAATTACCGATCAGGATACGAAGATCGCAGGTATCGCCCATGAGCGCGGCAAGGGTATGATTATCGCCGTCAATAAATGGGATGCAATCGAGAAGAACGACAAGACAATGAAGAAGTTCACCGAGGATGTGCGTGAGAAGCTTTCGTATATGCCGTATGCGGAACTGCTCTTTATCTCTGCGGAGACCGGACAGCGTCTGCCGAAGCTTTTTGAGACGATTGATATGGTCATTGAGAACCATTCGCTTCGTGTGGCAACCGGTGTTTTAAATGAGATCATGGCAGAGGCAGTTGCTTTGAACCAGCCACCTTCAGACAAGGGTAAACGCCTGAGACTTTACTATATCACACAGGTTTCTGTGAAACCGCCGACGTTTGTCATCTTTGTCAATGATAAAGAACTGATGCATTTTTCTTATACGAGATACATCGAGAATAAAATACGGGAGGCGTTTGGATTTAAGGGAACGCCGCTGAAGTTCATTATACGGGAGAGGAAAGAAAAATAATCATGATACTAGCGAGAGTGATCTGTCTGGTGGCAGGCTATGCATTTGGACTGCTTCAGACATCGTATATCTATGGAAGAATGAAAGGCATTGATATCCGGGAGCATGGAAGCGGCAACGCTGGAACGACGAATGCCCTCCGGGTACTCGGAAAGAAAGCCGGACTGATTGTATTTATCGGCGATCTGTTCAAAGCAATCATCATCAGTGCGATCGTGCATGTTGTGATCGGACATTTGTATCCAAACGAGGTGTATCTGTATCTTGCCTATGCCGGACTTGGCACAGTGCTTGGACATAACTTCCCTTGTTATCTGCATTTTAAGGGCGGAAAGGGAATTGCGACAACCGCTGGGATTATCGTTGGTTTCTTAGATCCTGTGATTATCGTCAGTTGTTTGATTGCGTTTATTGTGATCGTAGCGATTACCAGATATGTCTCCCTTGGTTCCATCACCATCGTGACGATGTTCTGTATCGAGTATGCGATCTTCGCATTCCATGGGAAATACAGCTTTGATCTGGCAAGTGCAACATCGTATCATGCGATGGTGGAGAGCGTGATTGTGGTAGCCGTGATCTGTGGTATGGCGATCGTGCGGCATCATGCGAACATCGTGCGGCTGTTGCATCATGAGGAAAATAAATTAGGCGCGAAAAAAGCGGTTTCATAAAGGGGGTTAACGTATGAAGATCGGTATATTGGGTGCCGGAAGCTGGGGTACAGCGTTGACGGTACTGTTATCAGACAATGGACATGATATTACTGTCTGGTCTGTGGACGAAAAGGAAATTGAGATGCTTGACACGAAACGGGAGCACCTGACGAAGTTGCCGGGCGTGAAGCTGCCGGATTCGGTGCGTTTTACGACAGATGAGCAGGAAGTGTGCAAGGATGCAGAGCTTCTCGTGATGGTTGTTCCATCACCATTTATCAGAAGCACGGCGAAACGCGTCGCACCTTACATAACAGAAGCACAGACAATTGTAAATGTGTCGAAGGGAATTGAGGATGAATCCCTCAAGACTCTGACAGAGGTAATACACGAAGAGATTCCACAGTGCAAGGTTGGCGTCTTATCCGGTCCAAGCCACGCAGAGGAAGTTGGAAAGCGTATGCCGACAACCGTGGTTGCCGGTGCGAAGGATAAGAAGACCGCGCTTATGATCCAGGATGCATTTATGAACGATTACTTCCGTGTATACGCGAGCCCGGATGTGATCGGCATTGAGCTTGGCGGAGCACTGAAGAATGTCATTGCACTTGCGGCAGGTGTCGGCGATGGACTTGGCTGTGGTGACAATGCGAAGGCTGCGATTATCACACGAGGTATCGCAGAGATTATCCGTCTCGGTACAGCAATGGGCGGTGAGCTTGAGACATTTGCAGGACTTTCAGGTATCGGTGATCTGATCGTGACCTGTGAATCCAAGCATAGCCGGAACCGGAAAGCTGGATTCCTGATGGGACAGGGTAAGACCTATAAAGAGGCAATGGATGAAGTACAGATGGTTGTTGAGGGCGTGTATTCTGCAAAGGCAGCTTACAAGCTCAGCCAGAAATATGGTGTGGAGATGCCGATCGTGTCGGTCGTCAATCAGGTGTTGTTCGAGGATTTAAGTGCAGCAGAGGGCATGAAGATGCTGCTCACCAGAAACCGTACTTCTGAATCGACAAGACTTGCGTGGGACAATGAGCAGGCTTAGAGACATATATCAATAAAGAAGTGAAATAGAAGCTGTCAGAGGACGGCTTCTATTTTTTTGGAATAAATCATGTAACCGGACATATATTATATTGAGTTATTGAACATAGTCAGGTAGGAATATAGGAGGCTAGTGCTTGGATGAACATTTATAAGGATATAGAAACACGAACCAATGGCGAGATCTATATCGGTGTGGTCGGTCCGGTGCGGACAGGAAAATCGACCTTTATCAAGCGATTTATGGAGCTGATGGTGCTTCCGGTGATTGCGGATGAGAATAATCGGAAGCGGGCCATGGATGAACTGCCACAGTCGGCTGCCGGGAAAACCGTGATGACGACCGAGCCAAAGTTTATCCCGAAGGAAGCGGTTGAAGTGCTGTTTGAGGATGGGGTACATTTCAAATGCCGCATGATTGACTGTGTCGGATACATGGTACAGGGCGCAGAGGGACACGAGGAGGACGGCAAGGAACGGCTTGTTAAGACACCATGGTTTGACTATGATATCCCGTTTACAAAGGCGGCAGAGATTGGAACGAAGAAGGTCATCTACGACCATTCGACCGTCGGCATCGTTGTCACCTGTGACGATACGATCTCGGAGCTTGACCGAAGTGCGTACATACAGCCGGAGACACAGACGATTCAGGAGTTAAAGACGCTCGGCAAGCCGTTTATCGTGATCTTAAATACGAGAAAGCCAGCCAGCCCGGAGACACTGGAGCTTGCACAGCAGATGGAAGCAGAGTATGGTGTCGGGGTATTGCCGATCAACTGTGACCAGTTGCGGAAAGCCGATGTTGTACATATCTTTGAAGCGCTGTTGTTGGATTTCCCGGTAACCTGCGTGAAGTTTGATATCCCAAAATGGGTGGAAGCACTCGATATGAAGGATGCAATCAAACAGAAAATCGTGGAGAAGACAAACCAGATCTTTAGTCAGATGTATCTGATGAAGGATGCGACGAACTATGCGTTTGTCGAGGATGAATATTTGCAGTCCATCGAGATGCAGGCACTCAACCTGGCAGATGGCTCTGTCGAGATCCGTCTTGTATTAAAACCAGAATATTACTATGCAATGCTCTCTGAGATCATGGGTGAACCGATCCAGAACGAATACGATTTTATGAAAGCTGTCAAGTCACTTGCTGCGACGAAATCCCAGTGTGCGAAGGTAAGTACTGCGTTGATGCAGTCGTTTAAGACCGGCTATGGATCGGTAACACCAGATGCAGGCGATATCCGGCTGGGTGAACCGGAGATCATCAAGTCCGGAAACAAGTTCGGCGTGAAATTGACGGCGCAGGCACCGTCCATCCATCTGATCAAGGCGAATATCACGACCGAGATCGCACCAATCGTCGGCTCCGAGGAACAGGCGAAAGATCTGATCGCATATATCCATCAGGATGGGGAGAAGCAGGACGATATCTGGGATGTGAATATATTTGGTAAGACGGTGCGCCAGCTTGTGGAGGATGGACTTTCGGCGAAGGTCAACAAGATCACGCAGGAAAGCCAGCAGAAATTACAGGATACGATGGAGAAGATCGTCAACGATTCGAATGGCGGAATGGTTTGCATTATTATCTAAAAGATGATAGAATAGCCGAGTATGGACGAAAAATTAGAATTCAAGATTAATCAGTTTGAAGGCCCGCTTGACCTGCTGCTGCATCTGATCGATAAGAACAAATTTAATATATTTGATATTCCAATCGTCGAGATTACCGAGCAGTATCTGGATTACCTGAATCGTATGCAGGAGGAAAATCTGGACGTGATGAGTGAATTTCTCGTGATGGCAGCGACATTGATTTCTATTAAGGCGAAGATGTTACTGCCACGCGAGGAGAAGGAAGAGGAAGAAGAGGAGGATCCGCGTGCCGAGCTTGTGCGTCGTCTGTTGGAATACAAGATGTACAAATACGCATCGCTTGAGCTGAAAGATATGAACCTCGATGCCGGAAAGAACTATTATAAGCCGGCGACGATTCCGAAGGAAGTCCTCGAATACAAAGAGGAGATTGATCCGGCAGAGGTGATCGGAGATGTGACACTCGCGAAGTTAAATGAGATATTTACCCAGGTGATGAAGCGTACGGTTGACCGTGTTGATCCGGTGCGTAGTAAATTCGGAACGATCGAGAAGGACGAAGTGCGGATTGAAGATAAGATGGAGGATATCCGGGCGAGCATCCGTGGATTGAAGGGTATCAACTTCAAGACACTGCTGGAGATACAGGCGACGAAGATCAATATCATCGTAACCTTTATGGCAATCTTAGAGCTGATGAAGGTTGGCGATATCACGATCCGGCAGGATGAGCTGTTTGGAGATATCATTATTGATTCGTTGGAAGCATAGAGACAAAGAGATGGAAAGTGAGAGGAAGATACATAGATGGAAGAAAGCGTAAAAAAGACAGAGGCTGCCATTGAGGCAATCCTTTTTTCCATGGGCGATGCAGTTGAGCTGAAGGATCTGGCAGATGTGCTGCAGATAGACGGAAAGACGGTACAGGAGATTCTGGACGATATGATGGTGCGTTACGAGGAAGAGGATCGCGGCATCAAGATTGTGAAGCTGGAGAATGCATATCAGCTCTGTACGAAAAATGAATATTATGATATTTTATCCAGTCTGGTGAATATCCCGAAGAAGCATAGTCTGACGGATTCCCTGATGGAGACACTTTCCATCGTGGCATACAAACAGCCAGTCACGAGACAGGAGATTGAAGCAATCCGTGGTGTATCATGCGTGCATGCAATCAATCGTCTGGTAGAATACAATCTGATTACCGAAGTCGGAAGACTGGATGCGGTCGGTCGACCAATCCTGTTTGGAACAACCGAGGATTTCTTAAGATGTTTCGGTGTTTCTTCGATGGACGAGCTTCCATCTATCACCCCGGACAAGATCGAACGATTCCGTCAGGAGGCAATGGACGAAGTAAATATCAAAGTAGAAGTATAAAGAGAGATAGAAAAATGGGTATCTGTTAGCAGATACCCATTTATAATATACTGTCAATGTTGATGTCGGTCTGTTTCGACAGATCGATAAAATTATTCTTTGTTTTAACCATCGGTTTTGAGAGACGGACTTTGTTGATAAAGACAATGTCACCTTCCTCACCGTTGCTTAAACGGACTTTACAATTCATGTAGCTGTTTACCACGTGTTCTAAGAAAGTAAGCAGGTATTTTGGATTGTATTTTTTTAGTCCGTCTTCCTCGAACATGTTGATGACTTTAAATGGACTGATCGGTCCGCGGTAGACGCGTTTGGCTGTCATAGCCTCGTAGATGTCTGCAATCGTGACGATCTGGGCGCACCAGTCAATCTGATTGCCTTTTAAGCCAATCGGGTAGCCGGAGCCGTCGCATTTTTCATGGTGCATCAGAGCGGCATACTGGATATGCGGATCGAGCTTGTTCTTCTGTAACAGCTGATAGCCCTTGACCGGATGGGTTTTGATGATGTCAAACTCGTCCTTTGTGAGCTTGCCTGGTTTTTTCAGGATTGCATCCGGGATCAGCAGCTTGCCGATATCGTGGAACAGCCCACAGGCAGTGATAAGCTTCTTGTCTTCTTCGGACAGCCCCAGCCAGTCGGCGAAAATATTGCAGATGAGCGCGACGTTCAGCGAATGGTTGAAGGTCGAGTCATCGTAGTTTTTCATAGTTGAAAGCATCGTGAAGATGCTGAGTGGGGAGTCGTTTAATGCCTTCATCGTCGTCATGGTGTTCTGGAGCATCATGTCAACGTCAATCGGGGCATTTTTGTAGACAATATCATTCAGATGATCGCCCATTTCGGAGATGCTTTTCTCATAACGGTGGACGAATTTTTTGTATTGTGGTTTTTCTTTAATCTTTTCTTCATTTAAAGCGAGAGACAGGTCGTTTTCTGGTTCCTTTCCGACCGGTTCTTCCAGATCGGAGACGTCAACAAATACAACATCATTGCCAGAAAGCATCTGGATGATACTCTTCGTAAGCACCGTATCCTTCGGTACGATCAGCTTGCCACTGTTGGAGTAGGTGTCGGTCAGTGTAACCATACCTTCCTCTAATTCAGATGTAAAAAGTGTTGCCATACGCGTCATCCTTCGTCGAAAATTCTTCTATTTATTTTACAGGATTTCGGAAACGATTTCAATTAGAAAGTCTAACTCGTCACAATTATCCATATAATGGAGTAGATGTCTGCGAAGCGTGATAAGAAAGGAACAGAATGAAGAACTATATCGTATATCTACTCGTTATGATCATTGTGATCTGCGGATGTCCGGTTTCGTCTTCCGCGGCGGAGGAACCGAAGCTGTATGCGAAGGCGGCAGTGCTGATGGATGGCGATACCGGGCGGGTATTATATGGCAAAGCACCGGACGAGGTGCTGCCGATGGCGAGTACGACGAAGATCATGACGTTGATTCTCGCGCTCGAATATGGGACACCGGACGACGTTGTGACTGTGAGCAGTTACGCGGCAAAGATGCCGGATGTCAAGCTCGGACTGAGAGCCGGAGATCAGTTTGTACTCCATGATCTTTTGTATTCAATGATGCTGGAGAGCCACAATGACAGCGCCTGTGCGGTGGCAGAACAAGTTGGCGGAAGCGTGGAATCCTTCGCGCAGATGATGAATCAGAAGGCGGCAGAAATTGGACTGCATGATACATATTTTATTACACCGAACGGTCTGGACGCCGAGGATGCGGTCGGGGTACACAGCACGACAGCGGAGGATCTGGCGAAGCTGATGCGGTACTGCGTATTTGTCTCCGAAGAAAAGGAGGAGTTTCAGGAGATCTGCCAGACACGGCAGTATACATTTACAAGCTGTGACGGAACACGGCAGTTTACTGTCTATAACAAGAACGCGTTACTTGATCAGATGGATGGCGTGCTTGCCGGGAAGACTGGTTTCACCGGAAATGCCGGGTATTGCTATGTATGTGCTGTGACAGTACATGGGAAGCATTTTATTGTGGCTCTGCTCGCGTGTGGCTGGCCGCACAACAAGCATTACAAATGGGCGGATACGAGAGCATTGCTTGCGTATGGTGATGCGCACTATGAATACCAGGAAGTCGAGCTTGCAAGGACACAGGTTTCGGCAGTTCCGGTCACAGATGGATTGAAACCGACCGTTGCCGGTATGTGTGAGGGGAAACTGACTGTCTTGCTTTCTGACGCGGAGACAGTCCAGCAACGGTTTGTCCCGGAGAATAAGCTGACTGCACCGGTTGCGCGTGGCGACATAATCGGCGCCCTGCAGGTATCCATCGGGGACACCCCGCTTGCCGGATATCCGGTGTATGCAACAGAAACAGTAGACAAAAAAGACTTTTCTTATTATATTGAAACTGTATTCGATACATTTTTTTATTGAGAAGCAAGAGACCTTTCCCGATTGGCATGCATATAATAGAGTATCGTAAGGAGGATGTGGCAGAGTATGCGAGATATCATTGTTTTTGGACACGATCCACGCATGGAGAGTGTCGCTGGATATTTTTATCATCTTGGATATGATGTATATGAGAACCCGGAAGAACCGGTTGCGGACGCCTGTGTAATCACCGCACCCAAGCTTTCGGAAGCGGAGGAGGACGCTTTATGTGCGTATGTGACAGACGACCAGATCCTATATCATGGTCTGCTGTCAGCGGCATGTCTGCAGAAGCTGCAGGAAAAAGGTGTCACCTGCAAGCCATATCTGCAGATGGAAAAGCTGGTGACGGAGAATGCACAGCTTACCGCACAGGGAATCCTGTCGATCGCCGGAAGAGATGCCGTGCTCTTGGAAAGTCACTGCCTTGTACTTGGATATGGGCATTGCGGAAAAGCAATCGCGGATGCGCTCGTAAAAGCCGGGGCTCATGTGGATGTTGCAGTCAGACGGAAGGAACTGAAAGCCGAGATCGAGCAGCGTTCATATGGATACCTGAATCTTACGCAGTGGGATCGATACGCCTATGACAAATACAGCTATGTGTTCAACACGATACCAGCGATGGTGCTCGACGCCGGGCATCTGCAATGGTTTTCCCCGTCGATTCTCATCTATGATATCGCGTCAAGTCCGGGCGGTACGGATTTTGCGTATTGTAAGACGCATGGTATCCGGGCAGACATCTATCTGGGAATCCCCGGAAAGCTGTATCCAAAGGAAGCAGGACGCGTGATTGCTTCCGGCATCTACGAGCATGCACTCGCCATGGAGACTCCTTCGGACTAACAAAAAGGAGCCATAAGGTATGCGGTCAGACTGTCATCTGGGATTTGCGATTACCGGATCATTTTGTACGTTCGAAAAGATAAAAAAACAGATAGAGCTTCTACGGGATGAGGCGGCGAGTATCACGCCGATTTTTTCACAGCATGCCTATGAACTGGATACGCGGTTTGCAGAGGCGAAGTCCTTTGTGAAAGAGATCGAGACAATCACAGGAAGAAGCGCGATTCACACGATACAGGGCGCAGAACCGGTCGGACCGAAGAAGCTGTTCGATGCCCTTGTGATCGCACCCTGCACAGGAAACACAGCAGCAAAGCTTGCAAATGGAATCACGGATACTCCGGTTTTGATGGCGGCGAAGTCGCACCTTCGGAACGGGCGTCCCGTGATCATTGCTATTTCCACGAACGATGCGCTTGGCATCAACCTGCAGAACATCGGAAAGCTCATGGTGATGAAGCATATCTATTTCGTTCCGTTTGGACAGGACGACGCGGAGAAGAAGCCGAATTCCTGTGTGGCGGATATGACAAAGATTGCAGAGACGGTAGAATATGCACTGGCAAAGGAGCAGATCCAGCCGGTATTATTATAAAAAAATGGTCGATTTTGAACCGTTCGTCCCAGAAAAATGCATTTCGTCCCAGAAGGGTTGTCACAATAAGTAAAATATGTTACAAAAAAAGCATGTTACTATCAGAGTAGCATGCTTTTTTGCAATCGATTATCATGCAGAAATGATGATTATAGTGAACAGAGATAAGAAAGAGAGGGATCCTATGCGAAAAAGAGAGGGAATGAAAAAACGAAGATCAAGGATACTGGCATGGCTTTTGGCGTGCTTTATGGTGCTGTCCGTGATACAGGGGACAGGCTGGGGAAGTCTTACCGTGCAGGCGGAGGAAGAAGTTAACATACCGACAACGTTAAGTGTGGGAAATAATGACATTATAACTGAAGGCATAGTATCAGAGACTACGGAAGGCGATGGATGGAGTTATAATGCGGATACAAATACCCTTACCCTGACGAATGCAAATTTAGGTAGTATCACATATGATGGTGGCGATTTGAATCTGCAAATCAAAGGAGATAATACCATAGGACAAATTGATTCAGTGGAGAATGCTATTTATATTACTAGCATAGAAAATGGCAAGTTAGCTTGTACATATATATCTGTAGATACTTTTTCTATAGAAAACATAGAATTAAATGCTTCAAAAGACATAAACGTAAAAACTGCAACAGTAAAAAATGTGAAACTAAATACAAGTACCTATTTAGATACAAATATACTTAACTGTTCTGGAAGTCAGATTAATACAGCGGATCGTGTATTCGTAGGGGGTCACTTAACTGCGTGGATAGTGAGATTATAGCGGGGAAAATAGACTTTTCTGCAATAAAGAGAACATATACAGATTCTATTGTGGTAGATAACAAGAACAACACTACGAGAATCTATGGAGCGGCGACCTTATGTGAAGATATGACGATTCCAAGTGCTGGCACGATTATGTTTGCGGAAGGTGCAAGTGTTACAAATCTAGATAAGCTTACCGTGGAAGAAGACGCGAATATTTTTGTAAATTATAAAATGGATGAGTGTGGATATGAGAACTATGAGAAACATACACATAATACCGAAGCGACAAAAGGTGGTACATACATAGACAGCCAAAAGCATTACGAGAATGTGGCATGCAAGGATTGTCCGATTGGATATGTAACAGAGACGAAGGTAGAACGGGAGCATACATATGAGAATGGTTTCTGTAAGGCTTGTGACGCCTACGAACCGGCTGTATTAAATTCTAATAATGCCTATGAGATCGGAAATGCCGGTCAGCTTTACTGGTTTGCCGATAAAGTGAATAAGGAGAGATATAAATATGTAAATGCGAATGCAGTTCTGACAGCGGATATTGTTGTCAATAAAAATGTCCTTAATGACGGAGACCTTACGAAAGATGTAGATGGATTGCGTGATTGGACACCGATAGAACAATATGGTGGAACATTTGACGGTGCACAGCATACGATCAGTGGTATATATTGTGTTTCAGACACTATTGATGAAGCAGGAATATTTCAGCTTACAACTGGTAGTGCAACTGTAGAAAGTGTAGGAGTGATAGATAGCTATTTCCGCCTCAAAGAAGGTTTACATGTAGGAGGAATTGTTGGATATAATAGTGGAATTATTAGGAATTGTTATAATACAGGACTGGTAAGCAGCTTATATAATAATGTTAACTATCTGGGTGGTATCTGTGGAGTGAACGAAGGGGGTACCATTACAGGCTGTTATAATACAGGAAAGGTTGCCAACTCTGTTTGGGGGACTAGGGCTGGTGGCATATGTGGTCTAAGTAATAATAAGATTTTTAATTGCTATAATACCGGATCAGTAATGGGAGGATATATGGTTGGAGGTATATGCGGAAGTAATGCCTCTTCCACCACTTCCGGACTGATCGAAAATTGTTATAACATAGGCACAATAAATACCATTATCAATGATGATGATTGCAAAAGAAATATCGCAGTTATTGATGATGTGAAAGCAGTTGTAAATAATTGCTATTATCTTGAGGATAATTATATTGCAGAGGAAGATGGTGCATCTGGAAGGGATGCAGATAATTTTGCCAGCGGCGAAATTGCTTATCTCTTACAGAAAGGTCAGGACGATTCTGTATGGGGACAGATACTTGCAGACGAAGGCGGAGATCCATACCCGGTACTTGGTGGAAAAACTGTGTATCAGAATGAGACATACAGTGGATGTACAAAAGATACATCGTTATCGTTGGAAATCGAATATTCAAACGAAGAGAAGGATACAAAGTTTACACATACGCTTGAAAAATCCGAGAAAGTAAATGCGGATTGTGAGAAGGATGGAATGGAAGCTTACTGGACCTGTACAAACTGTCAGAAATGGTTCAGTGATGAAGAAGGAACAAAGGAACTCACAGAGCTTCCAGTTATTTCAGCGTTTGGACATGATTATAAAGTGGTCGAGGACAAATCAAAGGATGACGTAAGGGTAACACTGATATTTACCTGCCAGAGAGAGGGCTGTACAGCGGAGGCGGATAAGCACGAGGTATTCGTGACGTTGAACGCACCAGATTTTCTTACCTATGATGGAACTGCTAAGGAAGCGACCGTGACACAGACACCGGAGAATGCGTTTGACTTAGTGAGCGTAAGTTATGAAAACGTGGATAAGCGTAGAAGTGCCACACTTGTAGGAGGTAAACCGGTTAACGCAGGCGATTATAAAGCGACCGTAACGGTTGGAACAGGCGAAGATGCGGTAAGTGCTTCCGTGGAATATACGATAAAAAAAGCAAGGATTTCGGTTTATAGTGTAGATGTATCTGATAAGATATATGATGGCACAACGAAAGTAAAGGTTAGTCGTATAACACTGATCGGAATATTTGGACAGGATGTTGTTGAAGCAGATACGACAGATCTGTATGGTAATCTTTCTGGTAAGAATGTCGGTACATATACAGAGATCACGCTTCCAGAACTGAAGCTGGTTGGTGATAGTGCGGATAATTATGAATTGACGCAGCAAGATAATCCGATGAAATTGAATACTGGTGTAACTATACAGAAAGCACCAAAGGCTCCAAACATGCCAGATACATCTATGGACGTAGACTATACGGAGACAACAATTGGAGCAGTGTCACTTCCGACAGGATGGAAGTTTGATGATGCAGATATTGAGAAGAAGTTAGAGGTAGATGTGCCAGTCACAGTTACAGCGAAGTATGCTGGTGAAGATGCAGGCAACTACGAAGTAGAAAGTGTAGAAATCACGCTGACAAGAAAGGCGTGTACGCATCCAACGACTAAGTGGATCGTCGATAAGGAAGCGACCGTGGATGCAGAGGGAAGCAGACACAAGGAATGTGCCGTCTGCAAGGCAGTTCTTGCGACAGAGACGATTGCGAAGCTCGAAGCACCGACGCCAGACGTGACAATTCGTTATACCACCCATGTACAGACATACGGCTGGCAGGGTGATGAGAACAACGCAAGCAAGTGGTTTGTAAATGGCAAGATGGCAGGAACTTCCGGTAAGGCAAAACGACTGGAAGGTATCAAGATCCGCGTTTATGGAAACGACAACCTTGGCATCCAGTACACAACGCACTGTCAGAGCTATGGCTGGTTACCTTGGTCAGCCAATGGCGAGATGAACGGAACCGAGGGTGAGGCAAAGAGACTGGAGGCAATCAAGATTCAGCTCACGGGTGCAGATAAAGAGAAGTATGATATATACTATCGTGTACATGCACAGTCTTATGGCTGGCTTGCTTGGACGAAGAACGGCGCACCTGCCGGAACGGCTGGCTACGCGAAGCGTCTGGAGGGTATCCAGATCGTGCTTGTACCGAAGGGCGGAGTTGCACCAGCGAATAATTATGGTGGTGTTGTGACGACGAATAAGCAGGCGTATATCAAGAAATAACATTTTTTACACCCGATAAGGTATAATTCTGGAAAAATAAGTACAAAATATACCTCATCGGGTGTATTTTATATATAAAACATTGCATTTATACCCGATAAGGTGTAAAATGTACAAAAATGACAGGTGGTGATCGTATGAATCAGATTGCAGAATTTATAAAAAAGAATCGTAAAGCAGCGGGACTGACGCAGGAGCAATTTGCCATGCGGGCAGGTCTTGGCTTGCGTTTTGTACGTGAACTGGAGCAGGGAAAAGAAACGGTGCGCATGGACAAGGTAAACATCGCACTTGGAATGTTCGGGATGGAGGCAGTTCCGGGAAGGCAGGTTGATTAGGCATGGATACGATTTTTCGAACAGCATATGTATATGTGCGGAATGTATTTGCGGGAACATTGTTAGAAACAGATGAAGGATATTCATTTTCCTACGATCAGACATATTTGAAAGATGCGCAAGCAAGTGCTGTATCGTTGACATTGCCTTTGACGCACAAGGTGTATGAGTCGAAAACGATGTTTTCTTTTTTTGATGGATTGATTCCAGAGGGCTGGCTGCTGGGCGTTGTAAGCAGAAATTGGAAGATTGATGTTAAAGATCGGTTTGGACTTTTGCTGGTTGCCTGTAAGGATGCAGTCGGAAATGTCAGCATAAGGGAGGAACGTGTATGAATTGTCTATGCTGTGGAAAACCATTGAAGAAGGATACGGAATCGGGTTGGCATGCATCCTGTATAAAGCATTTTTTTGGCACGGATATGATACCGGAAATTGATATCAAAGAACAGACGTTGACGACGATTGCAGTGGAATCAATTCAAAAAGGGTTTACGGTTCCGGGGGTACAAAAGAAATTATCACTACATTTGCTGTCAGAAAAAAATAAGCCGCGTCTCACACTTGTGAATTATCCGACGGGGTATATTCTGAAACCACAGGTGGAGCAGTTCGAAGCATTGCCAGAGGCAGAACAACTGGTTATGACAATGGCAGATACAATCGGGATTGCAACGGTTCCGCATGCCCTGATGAAGGGAGATGGAAATCTGGCATATATAACGCGACGCGTTGATCGGGTGTCAGATGGTGAATATATGAAGATGCTTGCGATGGAAGATTTCTGTCAGCTTGATCTGCGTCTGACACAGGACAAATACAAAGGTTCTTATGAGCGGTGTGCGAAAATAATAGAGCGGTATTCCTGTCGGAAAGGCTTGGATATGGCGGAATTATTTATGAGACTGGTGTTTTGCTTTGTGGTTGGAAATTCAGATATGCATTTGAAGAATTTCTCGTTGCTTGAAACTGGAGAGGGCACTGGCACATACAGTTTGTCACCCGCGTATGATCTGCTTCCGGTCAATGTGATTATGCCGGAGGATAAGGAACAGTTTGCACTTGCGATGAATGGAAAGAAACGGAATCTTCATAGAAAGGACTTTTTGGTTTATGCAGATGCATGTGGAATATCCAGAGTGTCCGCAGAGAAGATGCTGGATGCGGTGATAGAGCAATGTGAGAAGTTTGTTGCAATGTGCGAAGCGTCGTTGCTTCCGGAACATCTGAAAGAACGGTTTGAGAAACTGATACAGGAACGATGCGATGCAATCATGAAAAGAACGCAGAGGATGGAGTGAAACGCTCCAACCTCTGCATTTTTTATGCAATGAGCTATAACATATATTTCCGCATCCAGTAGTCGACTTGAAGCAGGTAGGCGATCATCTGAGGTCCAGCCATGAGCTGACCGAACCAAGGTTTTCCGTATTCCTTTGGCTCGTCGAGGAACTTCAGCACCGCAGGGATGTTCAGATAGCTGCGGAGTGGCGATGCAGTGTCGGTGACGACTTCGCGCAGGCGGTTTGCAAGCACGCGCTCGTATTCCGGGTGATAGGTCTTTGGGTAAGGGCTTTTTGGACGGTTCATGATCGTGTCCGGCAGATATTTAGCGGCGCAGGCACGGAGCAGACTCTTCGGGACACCGTCCTTGGATTTGATCGACCAAGGAACATTGAATACATAGTCGACGACACGGTAATCGGCGAATGGCACTCTGGCTTCGAGTCCATGTTGCATGGACGTGCGATCCATGCGGTCGAGGAGTGTCTGCATGAACCAGCGGATATTCAGATAGGCAATCTGCCGTTTCTTCGTATCGAGCGGTGATTCCTCCGGCAGGATATCGACCTCGGAGAGCGTCGTGCGGTATGCCTTGGCAATATATTTTTCCATCTGCATGCTGGCGGCAAATTCCGGATGGAGCAGGGATTTGCGGAAGGAGATATCCATCGTCCACGGGAAGGTGTTCGATTGCAGCATGGCGTCACGGTGGAACCACGGATAGCCGCCGAAGATTTCGTCGGCGCATTCACCGGTCAATGTGACCTTGTGGTGTTTCGCAACCTCCCCACAGAAATATAACAGCGACGAATCAACATCTGCCATCGTTGGCAGACACCGGCTGTCGACGGACGCTTCGAGCAGATCGGCAAGCTTTGTGTAAGAACACGTCAGGTAGATGTGATCGGAGTGCAGATGCTCCTTCATGATATCGACGTAAGGACGGTCTTCACTCGGTTGGAAGCTGTTTGACTGAAAATAAACGGCATTGTCAGTGTAGTCAAAAGAGTACGTGGCAAGCGGTGTATCCTCCGGCAGGAAATGACGGCAGACCGCGGATACATATGAGGAGTCCACGCCACCGGAGAGCAGGGTGGAGATCGGAACATCGGATACCATCTGCATACGGATACTATCTTCGAGCAGATATGAGGTTTTCTCTACCGTTTCCTCGTAGCTGTCGGTGTGTGGATGGCTTTCAATCCGGTAGTATAGCCGGGAAGTCATATACTGCGGCGAGTAGGTCAGATATTCGCTGGGCTTGATCTCTTTAATCCCGGAGAATACACCTTTGCCATACGTTTTCGCCGGTCCAAGGGAGAAGATCTCGTTGAAGCTGTTCATGTCAATGCAAGGTCGCACGCGCGGGTATTCAAATAGTGTATCGATCCTTGATGCGAACACGAGCGTATCGCCGGTTTTCGTATAATAAAGCGGTTTGACGCCGAAACGGTCACGGTAAAGGTAGAGTGTATTTCGCATGCTGTCGTAGATGGCGATTGCGAAGATACCGTTTAATTCTTTGACAAAGCCCGGTCCGTAATGACAGAATGCGGCGATAATGACTTCGGTATCGGAGTTGGTTTCAAAGGTATAGTTTTTCTGGAGCAATGTTTTCTTTACTTCTTTGTAGTTGTAAATCTCACCATTGTAAACAATATAGTAGGTGTTTCCGTCCTTTGTATAAGACATGGGCTGTCTGCCATTTTCGAGATCAATGATAGACAGGCGTGTGTGCGCAAGGCAGCACGAATTTATGATGGTATGACCGTAGGTGTCAGGCCCGCGATGGTTCATCGTATTGATCATACGGGAAAGCGTATGAAAGTTTTGCTTGGGATTTTCCGCATAGTTCTGGTTTGGGTTAAAGTAGCCCGCAATGCCACACATACAGATGCTCCTTCACACTTTTTCTTATTATATTCATTTTCTGCAAGGTTGTTTCGTATAATGTACAAATTAGAGGCGGACGGAAATTGTAAATATACAGTATGATATTCATATATTTGATACGAATTCATGAATATACGATGTATTGTATCTAAGAAGTTCTATAATGTTCTGATATACATAATATAGTTGTACGCAACCACCGCCAATTCGCCATCCATGGCTCAGTGGCGGTTTGTTTGAACATCGTGTTCAAACATTGCTGGTATTTGTTCAGAACATTAAGAACTTCTAAGATATAAACATATGTATATTTCATGAATTTGTATATAAATATATGAATTATCTGTTACTGTATATATTTACAATTTCCAGTGTATTCTATCAGGATTGTAAGAGATAGAAATGCAAGAAGGAGTGGAAATGAAGAAAAAGATTATATGCGCGATTCTGACAGTAGTCATGATAATTTGTGCAGTTTGTCCAATTGCATATGCGGACACGGAGGATACACTTCAAATTCAGTCGAAGTCGGTGCTTTTGATGGAGTTAGAGAGCGGAACGGTGCTTTACGAGAAGAATGCGGATGAGATGCTACGTCCGGCATCGGTGACGAAGGTCATGACACTGCTTTTGATCTTCGAGGCGTTGGAACGTGGTGATATCGCGCTGGACGATACAGTTGTTGTGACTGAGCATGCGGCGTCAATGGGTGGCTCACAGTGCTTCTTCGAGGCGGGCGAGGAACAGACGGTGCAGGATATGATTAAATGTATCGAGGTTGCTTCCGGCAACGACGCGGCAGTGGCGATGGCGGAGCATCTGGCAGGCTCTGAGGCGGCATTTGTCCAGAAGATGAATGAGCGGGCGAAGGAGCTTGGCATGGAGCATACGCATTTTGATAACGCATGTGGGCTGGAGGTGGAGACACATCTGACTTCGGCGCGGGATATCGCGATCATGTCCCGACAGCTTTTGTTATATTACCCGGATATCCTTACATATTCGACGATCTGGATGGATTCCATCACGCATAAGACCAGACGGGGAGAGTCCCGGTTTGACCTTGCGAATACGAACAAATTCCTGAATCTTTACACAGGGGCAAATGGACTGAAAACCGGATATACCTCACAGGCGAAATACTGCATGTCGGCGACCGCAACGCGGGACGGTGTGACGTTGATTGCAGTTGTGATGGGGGCGGAGACAAAAGAGATAAGGAACAGTGAGGCAATGAAGCTGCTTGATTATGGTTTTGCACAGTGCCGTCCATATGTGGATACCGAGGTCGTGCCGGTGAATCTGCAGATTCCGGTGCAAAAAGGCACCTGTAAATCGGTGACGGTAAAGCCGGTGGAACAGCATACGATCACACTGGTGGCAACAAACCAGGATCAGATTGAAAAACAGGTGATTGCCTATGAGAATCTGAAAGCTCCGATCCATGAAGGGGATGCAGTTGGCGTCGTACAGTATTCCTGCAATGGTACGTGTATCAGCGAGGTGATCCTGTATGCAGAGCGGTCGGTGCCGAAGCTTGACTTAAAATACAGCTTATCGGAGATTGCAGGAAGAATATTTATGGCGAAATAACCGAAGATAGGGTATAATAGAGCCATGAGTACGAATTTTCAGATAGTGCGTTACAATTTTATCAGTCAGAAAGTCCGGAAACCATTACGTATTGTGATGATCGCTGATCTGCACAATCAGGTATATGGTCTGGAGAACACGGATCTGCTTACCGCGATTGACACGGAGCAGCCGGATATTATTTTACTGCCTGGCGACATGATCGTCTGTCGGAAGAGCGAACGGAAGAACAACCGGGTGACGGCGGATACGATTCGGAAGATGACCGAAATTGCACTGGTCTATTATTCCTATGGAAATCATGAGCGCGGACTGCTCGAATGTGTGCGGGAGACCGATGGTATCTGGGAGGAATACAGCCAGCAACTCGAAGGCGTACATCATCTGCATATGCTGGTAAATGCACATGAATTCTTAGAGCCTTGGAATGTCTGTCTGTATGGCTTGGATCTGCCGCGTGCGTATTACAAAAGGCTCATCAAGAAACCGCTCCGGGAAGATGTGCTGACCAGCATGCTTGGGACGATGCAGCCGGAGCACTGCAATGTGTTGCTTGCGCACAATCCAGATTATTTCCGGGCGTATTGCACACTGCATCCAGACTTGATTGTGTCTGGGCATAATCATGGCGGTATGATACGGATACCGGGGCTTGGCGGGGTGATTTCCCCACGGTTGCATCCATTTCCGAAGTATGATTATGGCGTGTATGACAGCGGGGATTCTTATACGAAGATGGTTGTGACTGCGGGCTGCGGCATGCATTCCATCCATATCCGTATCAACAATCCGCCGGAGATGGTCGTGATTGATGTAAATAAGATGTAAAATTTCCACATTTGGTTGCAATCACGCGGTCTATGGGATATGATACGAACGTATCAACGATACAGAAACCAATCTGTATACTAAATAAAAAGGACGTAACTATGAGCAGGGGAAAAAAGGATAGAGAAGAAATAACGAATACAGAAGAAGTCAAAGAGACGGAAGTATCAGACGAGATGGAGAAAACGGAGGATTCGGAGAAACCGGAGGACGACAAGAAGCCGGAAGAAACGGACGGCAAGCTCGTGAGTCTCTATGAGCAGGATCCGTTTATTGATCCTTCGGTATATCGGCAGCGCAGAAAGAAACGGATTATCCGTACTGTGACGATTGCGGTTGTTGCAACGCTGTTGGCGGTCTATATCGGTGGCGTAATCTTCCATATGCACCGTTTTGGGGCAAATACGACGATCAACGGCAGGAATGTAGCTGGAAAATCCGTACAGTCAGTGGAGAATATGCTGCTTTCAGATGCACGGAAATACACGCTGGATATCAAATTCAAGGACAGTGATTTTATGTTTGCACTTGGGGATGCGGATTCGGATGCTGCACTCACGGAGTCTGTGGATGCGCTGTTAAAGAAGCATTCACCATTTCTGTGGTTCATAAACAGCTTTTATAGCTATGATTATAAGATTGATTATACGGTAAACTGTGACAAGGAAAAGCTGGAAGGCTGTCTGCAGACATCCCCGGCACTGGATCGGGCATCTATGACAGAGTCGAAGGATGCGAAGGTTGTTTTGGAGAATGGCGAGGCAAAGGTGATTTCAGAGGTGACCGGAACAAAGCTTGACACGGCAAAGCTATATGACAAGGTGTTAAATGCATTGAAAAATTACGATACAATGTTGGATGTGGAAGCGGAAGAGTGCTATATTCCGGCACACATCTTATCGGATTCGGAGTCTATTCTTAAAACAAAGGAAGAAGCAGATGCATTTGTCAATATTGAAGCCGTGTATGATTTTGGTTCGTATACATATACCATTCCAAGGGAAGAGCTTACGAAGATGGCATATGTCAGCTCAGATGGAAGTATCCAGATCAGCAGAAGCAATGTGGAAGCGTATGTCGAGAAATTTAAGGAGAAATTCACGACTGCGGATACTGACCGTGAATTTACGACGCATGATAAGAAGACGATTCTCGTGCATGGTGGGTATTATGGCTGGGTGATCGACGCAGAGACAGAGGCGGAAGAGTTGTACGATCTTCTGTCAAAGAAGAAAAGCTTCACGAAGGAACCAGCATGCAAGCGCCGTGGCTATGCACTGTGTGCGCAGAATGATATCGGTTCGACCTATGTGGAGGTTGACCTGACAAACCAGCATGTATATTATTATCAAAATGGCAGATTGAAATGGGACAGTGACTGTGTATCCGGGCAGACACCAGGACACAAGACACCGGGCGGTCTGTATGGTCTTACCTATAAGAAGATGCATGCGACGCTGATCGGGGAGGACTACGAGACACCGGTCACATATTGGATGCCGTTTAACGGCGGTATCGGTCTGCACGATGCAAACTGGCGTGGGAAATTTGGTGGAGAAATCTACACCTACAGCGGTTCGCATGGCTGTGTGAATCTGCCGCCATCAAAAGCAGGCGAGTTATATGAGTATGTCGAAGCAGGCATGCCGATCGTGTGCTATTGGAGAGATGAAGTCACTTTTGTAAATAAATAGTTCAATTTGCAGGAGGATACGGAATGAAAAAAGAGATAACTTATGAGAAGCTGCAGGCGGCTGCCGCTTATGTGCAGGCGCGTCTGCCGTATACGCCGAAGGTAGCGCTGGTGCTTGGCTCCGGACTGGGTGACTTTGCAGATCGACTGAAGGTCGATGCGAAGATTCCATACGGCGAGATCCCACATTTCCCGGTATCGACGGTGGCAGGGCATGATGGATGCTTCCTGCTTGGAAAAGTGGAGAATTGCCCGGTGCTGATCATGAAAGGGCGTGTACATTATTATGAGGGCTATTCGATGCACGAGGTTGTGATGCCGGTGCGGGTGATGCGGATGCTTGGTGCGGAAATTCTGATCCTGACGAATGCGGCAGGCGGCATGAATCCGACGTACAAGCCGGGGACGCTGGTGCGGATCACGGATCAGATCACATCGTTTGTGCCATCCCCGTTGATTGGAGCAAATATTGAAGCGCTTGGTACGCGGTTCCCGGATATGAGTCATGTGTATGACACCGAGCTTGGGGAACGGTTGGATGCAGTGGCGAAGGCACAGGGAATTACCTTGGAAGAAGGTATTTATCTGCAGGCGACCGGACCGAACTATGAGACACCGGCGGAGATCCGCATGTACCGGACATTTGGCGCAGATCTGGTCGGTATGAGTACTGCGTGTGAGGCGATGGCAGCACGGCATGCCGGTATGAAGATCGTCGGCGTATCGTGTGTCACGAATATGGCGGCAGGTATGAGCAACGGAGAATTAAACCACAAGGAAATGCAGGAAACTGCGAATAAGATTGCAGAAGATTTCCAGACACTGATATACAAATTTATTGCAGAAATAGGATAAGACAAGATTATGGATAGAAAGATTTTTCACAGATTATTTGAAGAGCGAATTGTTATGTTAGATGGTGCGACCGGAAGCAACCTGATGCAGGTAGGTATGCCGGTTGGTGTATGTCCGGAGAAATGGATTCTGGAGCATCCACAGCACCTGATCAAGTTACAGCGTGCGTATATTCAGGCAGGTACGAATATCCTGCTTGCACCGACCTTTACGGCGAACCGGATCAAGCTGGCAGAGTATCATCTCGAGGACAAGATCCGTGAGATGAATATGCAGTTGGTTGATCTGACACGGACGGCAATCGCACAGGAGAACCACCGCGGATTTATCGCGGGTGATATGACGATGACCGGCAGACAGCTTCAGCCAGTCGGTGATCTGGCATTTGAAGAGTTAGTGGATGTGTATAAGGAACAGGCGCAGATTCTCGTGGAAGCGGGCGTCGATCTGTTCTTTGTTGAGACGATGATGAGTCTTGCGGAGGCACGTGCATGCGTGATCGCGATCAAGGAAGTCTGTGATCTTCCAATCATGGTCAGCATGACCTTCAACAGCGATGGAAAGACATTGTTTGGTTCCACACCGGAGGCGTCTGTGATCGTGCTGCAGTCGCTCGGTGTCGATGCAGTTGGTATCAACTGTTCGACCGGACCGAAGGAGATGGAAGCACTCGTCAAGCGTATGGTGCGATATGCGACAATTCCGGTATTTGCGAAGCCGAACAATGGTATGCCGGAGCTGATCGATGGCGAGACAAAATATACAATGACACCGGAGACATTTGCCGGATATGGACGGGCACTGGTGGAAGCCGGAGCGAGAGCAGTCGGCGGCTGCTGTGGTTCGACACCGAAGCATATCGAGATGTTAAAGAAGGCGGTTCGTTCTGTGGAGCCAGAGGTAACAAAGCCAGTCTGTACCCGCGTGTTATCCAGTGAAAGTGCAGTACAGGAAATCCATCTCGATGGCAATTTCTTAGTGGTCGGTGAGCGTATCAATCCGACCGGTAAGAAGAAGCTGCAGGAGCTGCTTCGTGCAGGCAACATGGATCTGGTTGTACAGATGGCAGAGGAACAGACAGAACGCGGCGCAAAGATTCTGGATATCAATATGGGTATGAACGGTATTGATGAGCTGGAGATGATGAAGCGTGCAATCTACGAAGTCATTTCTGTGACGAATCTTCCGCTCTGTATTGATTCGAGCCATGTGGAGATCATCGAGGCAGCACTCCGTATCTATCCGGGACGTGCCCTGATTAACTCAATCTCATTGGAAGAGAAGAAATGTCGTCCGCTTATGCGGATTGCGAAGAAATATGGTGCGATGGCAATTTTACTTCCACTTTCGGACAAGGGACTGCCGGAGAATCTCGATGAGAAGAAAGAGATTATCCGCCGGTTGTTAGAGATCGCGGACGAGGAAGGGCTGTCGCGGGATTCCTTGATTATCGACGGTCTCGTTGCGACAGTTGGTGCAAACCGGATGGCGGCACTTGAAACGCTCGATACGATCGCATATTGTAAGAATGATCTGCAGATTCCGACGATCTGTGGTCTGTCAAATATTTCCTTCGGATTGCCGGAGCGAATCAATGTGAATACCGCATTTTTGACGATGGCGATCGCAAATGGTCTGACAATGGCGATCTGTAATCCGGGACAGGCAATGCTTGTCAATGCGAGCCTTGCAGCAGATCTGCTGCTTGCCAAGGAGGATTCAGACAATATCTATGTAGAAAATGTAGTCGCATTATCCCAGACCGAACAGACGGCGGCGAAGAATGTGGTGGGCGTATCCGAGGAAGGAAGCCGTGTCTATCATGATGTTGTAAAGGGCAACAAGGGAAGTATCGTCGAGAATGTCAAGCAGGAATTGGAGTCAGGCAAAAATCCGCAGGCAATCATCGACGAGGATCTGATTCCGGCAGTTAACAAGGTCGGTGAACTGTTTGAGCAGAAGAAATATTTCCTGCCACAGCTCATCGCAGGTGCGACAGCAATGGATCTTGCCATCGAATATATCACACCGCTGCTGCATATCGAAGAGAACGCAAAGCCGAAGGGTACAGTCATCATGGCGACGGTGGAGGGCGATATCCACGATATCGGCAAAAACCTTGTCGTTTTGATGTTAAAAAACTATGGTTATAAAGTTGTAGATTTAGGAAAAGATGTGCCGCTTGATAAGATCATTGCGGCAGCGAAGGAAGAGCATGCTGATATCATCGGGTTATCCGCACTGATGACAACAACGATGATGCGGATGAAGGACGCGGTTGAATATGTGCGTGCAAATAACCTTCCATATAAGGTCATTATCGGCGGCGCTGTTGTATCGCAGAATTTTGCGGATGAGATCGGAGCAGACGGGTACTCCAAGGATGCGAACGAGGCGGTAAAGCTTGTCGACAAACTATTGACAGACAAGTGACAAAGGGTTAAAATAGCAGATAATGATTTTTGATGAAATAATAGGAGAAAGGTGGAACATTTTATGAAAAAAATGGTCTTATCCCTTTTGGTAGATAATACATCCGGTGTACTGAGCCGTGTGTCCGGAATGTTTAGCCGTAGAGGATATAATATTGACAGCTTATCAGTTGGCGTGACAGAGAATCCAAGATATTCCCGCATGACGGTAGCCGTGAGCGGCGATGATCGTATTTTAAGCCAGATCAAGAAACAGCTTCTGAAGCTGGAGGATGTCTGCGAGATTACGGAACTGAAAGATGGAGAGTCTGTATGCCGTGAACTTCTGCTTGTCAAGATCAAGGCAAGTCTGGAAGAGAGACAGCAGATTATTTCCCTGACGGATGTATTCCGTGCAAAGGTCGTTGATGTATCAACGGATTCCGTTATGATAGAGATCACAGGAAATGTCAACAAGATTGAAGCATTTATCTCGCTTCTGGATGGATTTGAGATTTCTGAGATGGTACGTACAGGCTTGACAGGTCTTACAAGAGGCGCTGTAAGCGAAAACTAAGGTCATTACTTACGATTAAGTAATAACGATAAATATTTTTTTACAAAATCAGGAGGATATGATAATGTCAGCAAAGATTTTTTATCAGGAAGATTGTAATCTGTCACTGTTAGATGGCAAGACAATTGCAATCATCGGCTATGGTAGCCAGGGACATGCACATGCTTTGAACTTAAAGGACAGCGGATGCCACGTCATCATCGGTCTTTACGAGGGAAGTAAGTCATGGGCTAAGGCTGAGGCACAGGGATTTGAAGTATATACATCTGCAGAAGCAGCTAAGCGTGCAGATATCATCATGATTCTGATCAACGATGAGTTACAGGCAGCTCTTTACAAGAACGATATCGAGCCAAACCTTGAGCCAGGTAACATGCTTATGTTCGCACATGGTTTCAACATTCACTTCAACCAGATCATCCCACCTAAGGATGTAGATGTAACAATGATCGCACCTAAGGCACCTGGTCACACAGTACGTAGTGAGTATCAGGCTGGCAAGGGTACACCTTGTCTGATCGCTGTATATCAGGATGCAACAGGTAAGGCTCAGGATCTTGCACTTGCTTATGGTCTTGGAATCGGTGGAGCAAGAGCTGGTATTCTTGAGACAACATTCAGAACAGAGACAGAGACAGACCTCTTCGGTGAGCAGGCAGTTCTTTGTGGTGGTGTATGTGCACTTATGCAGGCTGGTTTCGAGACACTTTGCGAAGCTGGTTACGACCCAAGAAATGCATACTTCGAGTGTATCCATGAGATGAAGCTGATCGTAGATCTGATCTACCAGTCAGGTTTCGCAGGCATGAGATACTCTATCTCTAACACAGCTGAGTATGGTGATTACATCACAGGTCCTAAGATCATTACAGAGGATACAAAGAAGGCTATGAAGAAGGTACTGAAGGACATCCAGGATGGTACATTCGCAAAAGACTTCCTGCTTGATATGTCTTCTGCAGGTGGACAGGCTCACTTCAAGGCTCTTAGAAAGCTTGCTTCTGAGCATCCATCAGAGAAGGTTGGCGAGGAGATTCGTAAGTTATATAGCTGGAATGGTGAAGGAAAGCTGATCGATAACTAAGATACACATTTTGAAGAACCTAGATCCGTTTCGATCTAGGTTCTTTGTTTTTTGTAGAGATTATGACAGGTGGTGTAAGTTATGACATGTTTGGAAGCACAATCCAATATTATGGCATTCATAGAGAAGAAACTTCCGGACGATGTGATCCCGGATTTTGTAAAGCATATGCGGTACTGCAAGAATTGCAGGGAAGAGCTGGAGATTTACTATACATTGATCGTTGGCATGCATCAGGTCGATAACAACCAGGAACTGTCACAGAATTTTGCAAAGGATCTGGAGAATGAACTGAATCGTCTGGAACACCGTGTAAAGCAGGCGAAACGTTTCAAGTTCTCTACATTTGGACTTGTGTTTGGAGCGGCAGTCGTATTTTTATTTTTTGTATACAATCAGTGTCTGGATAAGGTATATAATATCGAACAGCGGATGAAACTGGAAGCACAGGGGGATACTTATTTTTACGATACATTTGGTTCGGAGATGTCCGTTTGCTTAAATGATATTGTACAGGAAGTGCAGATTGCACAGAAACCGAAGGAATCAACCTTTTATGAAAAACTACGTGAATATCAATTAATCCACCCGGAAAGTGAGGAGACGGAGAGCGATGAATAAATTATTACTGATTGACGGAAACAGCATCATGAATCGTGCGTTTTACGGAATCCCGGATATGACAACGAATGACGGGAGACATACCAACGCGATTTATGGTTTTTTAAATATAATCTTGAAGGTAATCGAGGAAGAACAGGCAACACATATTTGTGTTGCTTTTGATTTAAAGAAGAAAACATTTCGTCATGAGATGTATGAGGCGTACAAGGGAATGCGAAAGGGTATGCCGGAGGAACTGCATGAGCAGATGCCGAGAATCAAGGAGATCCTGCAGGCAATGCACATCCGAATCGTGGAACAGGAAGGCTTTGAGGCGGATGACCTGATTGGTACGCTCTCAAAGAAGGGTGAGCGTGAAGGCTTCGCCGTTACGATTCTATCTGGTGATCGTGACCTGTTGCAGCTTGCGACAGATACCGTGCTCGTACGCATCCCGAAGACAAAGCATGGTAAGACTGAGGTCGAGGATTATTATGCAAAAAATGTGGTGGAAACCTATGGAGTAACACCGCTGATTTTCATAGATATGAAAGGTCTGATGGGTGATACTTCGGATAATATTCCAGGTGTGCCGGGAATCGGTGAGAAGACAGCGGCAAAGCTGCTTGCGGAGTATGGTGACTTAGATGGTGTCTATGCGGCTGTGGACAGCATGAAGGCAAGCAAGATGAAACAGAATCTGATCGAGAACAAAGATCTGGCATATTTGTCTAAGACGCTTGCAACGATCAAGCTGGACTGCCCGATTCCATTTGAATTTTCAGAGGCAACGTATCACGATCCGTTTAATGCCGAGGCATATACGTTATTTGAGGATCTGGAGTTAAAGAGCTTTTATAAGCGGTTTTCTGTGGAGAAGAAGGAAGAACTGACCTTTGAGACGGAATTGATCGACGAGATTGACGGTTACAACGCCCTGCTTGCAAAGCTGCAAAAGGCGAAGGAAGTTTCTTTTGCGTGGATCACACAGGATGGAGAAGCACTTGGCGTTGCGGTCTGTATGGATTTGGAGCATGTCTATCTGATCCGGTTTATGATGTTTATCACGGAGGCGATGGTTGCAGACAATTTCCTTGCGTTGAGCCGGGATTATCAGGTGCAGTTAGCATGTATGCACGTGAAAAAGCTGCTTTCATTTTTGGATTTTCATGAGGAAGATGCAGTATTTGACGCTGGACTTGCGGCATATCTGTTACAGCCAAATCAGTCGGAATATGAATACGATACGCTTGCAAAGGTGTATCTGGACGTGACGCTGCCGTCAGAGAAGGAAATGCTTGGCAAGGAGAAGCTAGGATATTTCTCCTTTGAAGACGAAAAAGTACAAAAATGGATGGCATATCAGGCGATTGTGCCATATAAGATAAAGTCAGTTTTGCGAGAGAAATTAAAAGAGACAGGAATGGAATCACTCTATGATGAGATGGAGCTTCCTTGTCTGTATGCATTATATGAGATGGAGAAAAATGGTATCCGCGTCGATGGAGAGGCATTGCATCAGTATGGGAAAAAGCTCCGTACACGGATCGAGGAGCTTACCGCAGAGATTCATGCAATGGCGGGGGAAGAATTTAACATCAATTCTCCGAAGAAGCTTGGCGAAATCTTGTTCGAAAAGCTGGGATTAAAAAATGGAAAGAAAACAAAGACCGGATATTCGACGAGTGCAGAGGTGTTAGAGAAGCTTACAAATGCACATCCGATCATACCGAATATCTTAGAATACCGTCAGCTTACGAAGCTTAATTCCACCTATGCAGAGGGATTGGCTGGTTATATCCGGGCAGATGGAAGAATTCATGGCAGGTTCCATCAGACGGTAACTGTGACGGGACGTATCAGCTCTGCAGATCCGAATCTGCAGAACATCCCGACGCGTATGCCGCTTGGCAGAGAAATCCGTAAGGTCTTTATTCCGGAGGAAGGCTCGGTGTTTGTGGATGCTGATTATTCCCAGATTGAGCTGCGTGTGCTCGCACATATGTCCGGGGATGCGGCTTTGATTGCGGCATATCAGGCGGATGAGGATATCCATGCGATCACGGCATCACAGGTATTCGATGTGCCACTCGATCAGGTGGACAGTACCCTTCGCCGGAAGGCAAAGGCGGTAAATTTTGGAATTGTTTACGGCATCAGCTCCTTTGGTTTAGGACAGGATCTCGATATCTCCAGAAAGGAAGCGGAAGGCTATATCGAGAAATATTTTGCAACCTATGGCAAAGTTAAGGAGTTCTTAGACCGAACGGTGGAAGATGCGAAGAAAAACGGTTATACGGTCACGATGTTTGGACGGAGACGTCCGATTCCAGAGCTTGCTTCTTCTAACTTTATGACACGGAGTTTTGGCGAGCGTGCGGCAATGAACGCCCCGGTACAGGGAACTGCGGCGGATATTATCAAGATTGCAATGGTGCGTGTGAATCGCCGGCTCAAAGAAGAACATTTGCAGTCAAAGCTTGTACTTCAGATCCACGATGAACTGATCATCGAGACAAAGAAGGAGGAGTTAGAGATAGTACAGAAGCTGCTTGTGGAAGAAATGATGCATGCAGCAGAGCTTTCTGTGCCACTTCGCGTAGATGCGAATGTTGGAAACAGCTGGTACGATGCAAAGTAAGGACATGCAGGGAGATTCAGAATGCTGATATTAGGAATTACCGGAGGCGTTGGCTCTGGAAAAAGTAAAATATTATATGACCTGTCTAATTTATATGGGGCATATATTGTCGAGACCGATAAGCTTGCCCATACGCTGATGGAGCCGGGACAGGCGGTATATCAGGCGGTTGTGGAAGCGTTTGGCACGGAGATTTTGCAGGCAGAGGAACCATATGCGATTGACCGGGCGAAGTTTGCACAGATCGTATTTGCAGACAAAGAAAAGCTTGCGCAGTTGAATGCACTTACCCATCCGGCAGTAAAATCCTGGATTCGGAATGATATCGAGGAGAAGCGGAAGCAGGGCGTGAAGATCTATGTGATTGAGGCGGCACTTCTGATTCAGGATGGAT
>CAVKUW010000137.1:0-6142 GCA_963659815.1 Butyricicoccaceae bacterium | reverse complement strand
TCGGAATTCCAACGCCTGTCAGCTTTCCGGCAAGGCGTCCTTCCAGCTTCCAGTCACCTTTCTCCATCGAGAGAATGTCGAATTTCTTCTTAATATATATGACACTAATCACGCCCGATACGCCCTGCGAAATCACAGTTGCCAGTGCAGCACCATCTACACTCATCTTGAACACGATGATAAGCAGCAGATCCAGACCAATGTTGATGGCGGATGAAATCGCAAGAAAGATAATTGGCGATTTGCTGTCTCCCAGTGCACGCAGAATCGCGGCTGTCATGTTGTACAGGATCGTACACGGAATTCCCGCAAAGATTATAAATATGTAAATATATGCATACTCAAAAATATTCTCCGGTGTGTTCATCAGCGTTAAAACCGGGCGACAGAACACGAGCATCAACGTAGTGAATATCGCGCTGAAAAATACACACAGCCACACGGAGTTTGTCACCATCTTCCGAAGCTGCGGAAAGTCTTTGGCTCCAAAGCTCTGCGAGATTGGCACTGAGAATCCACTGCAAAGTCCCATACAAAATCCAATGACAATAAAGTTCAGACTACCAGTTGAACCAACACCTGCAAATGGATCAACGCCCAGATATTTTCCTACGATCATCGTATCAACCAGACTGTAAAACTGCTGGAACAACAGTCCCAGAAACATCGGAAATGCAAATCCGAGAATCAGTTTCATCGGCGATCCCATCGTCAGGTCTTTCGCCGGGCTGGATGATTTTTTCATTTCTTTTTTCTCTTCTGACATCTTCCAGATTCCTCCTAATTTTAATAGTAGATTTTTACATAAAAATAAATCGCCATAAGCAAATACAGGCGTTGCTCACAGCGATTTCTATTCATTCCTCGTTATAAGAGAACGATTTTTATCCGATTAATCCAGATGCTCTTTGATTGCAGCAAGTAGCTCGTCATACGTCTCATATGCTGCAAGCTCCGGATTGTCCTTCTTGATCTGTTCTGTACTCTTAAACAGGAAGCCTGCCTTACTAGCCTTGATCATGCCAAGGTCGTTATAACTGTCTCCACTGGCGATGGTCTCAAATCCGATCGACTGTAATGCCTTAACCGTTGTCAGCTTTGACTGCTCACAACGCATCTTGAAGCCTGTAATCTCTCCACTTTCTGCAACCTCCAGAGAGTTACAGAAAATCGTCGGCCAGCCAAGCTTCTTCATCAGTGGTGTTGCAAACTGTGCAAAGGTATCACTGATAATGATTACCTGTGTCAAACTGCGCAACTCATCTAAGAATTCCTTTGCACCCGGAATCGGATCAATCTTCGCGATTGTCTCCTGAATCTCTTTCAAACCAAGTCCATGCTCCTTCAGGATGCCAAGTCTCCATGTCATCAGCTTATCATAGTCTGGTTCGTCTCTCGTTGTCTTTTTCAGTTCTGGAATTCCACTTGCCTCCGCAAATGCGATCCAGATCTCTGGTACCAATACGCCCTCTAAATCTAAACATACAATATTCATTGCCATAACTCTATCCTCCGTTTTTTATTTTTATCATCCATTTAACCTGATGTTAAATTTTCTATTGAATTACGATATACGGGTGCATATCTTTCGATAATTCTGCCAGATATGCAAGCATCATATCCTCCGTTGTTGCAATGCATCCCAGCGTCGGTTGCTGCCCCACATGGAAGAAAATCGCCGAACCGCGCCCCGGCTCCACCGGATTCCGATTATACTCCACGACAAATCCATATTTGTAAGCATCCGTGTATTCAATCATATGTTCTGCACTCTGCCAGGTCTTTTCTCCATCAAGTTCTATGCGTTGATTATATAATTCGCTGTCCTCATCGTCAACCCAATATGTATTTTCTGTAATTTGAAATGTTGAAAGACCCGTTTTCGGTTTCTCTTCTATATAAAATGCTTCGCCGATTGGAAATACCCCGGCAGGTGTCATCCGGCTTCCCTCATAAGACTCCCGGCTCACACCATTTGCCCCGACATAGCCCTCGGTTGTCAGTCCGGTATCCGTCCATTTTCCGTCCGCATCACAGATATACATGGATATCGTCGCTTTGTCGTGATCTGCATCTACGACAACCAGTTGTCTGCAGGAAACCTCCGCCAGCTGTGCATAGCTGACCAGACTCCGGTCCAAAATCTCTGTCAAAGCTTCCGGCTGTGCCTCATCAGGAACCGCCGCATCTTCGGCTGTGTGTATCTGCTCCTCCATCGGCGTTGCCACATCCCCTGCCGTTGCATCCGCAGTCGCAGTCACCTCGGTGGTTGCCATCTGTGCGTGTTTCTTTTTCTGCTGATTGTGTGTGAGATTTGCAATTACAATTCCCAGAACCGAACCGATCAAAAGCCCCATCAACATACAGAACAACATCCGCAAATTCTTCATAGATACCCCCTAATTCAATGTGATCTCAATATGTGGATTCATGCTTCCATCCAACAGCTTCAACAATTCTGTCATATTTTGTGCTGAAATATCAATACAGCCTGCTGTCTCGCTGACATTGCTATAATTTCCACAGATCGTAATGACTGAGCCTTTTCCCGGTGTCACGCCATCCGAAGACATGCCATCCCCGTTATGTTCGATAAAGATAATTGCATTTAATTTTCCGTTTACAATATTGCTTCCGACATGATCAACACTCACATCGCCTACCGTATTCGTATCGACAAGTGTGTTATACAGTTCGGATTCTGCATCATCTACGATTGCGGCTGAGTCACTTGCCAGTTTAAAATTCATGTTATTTTTCGGATCAACATTTGCCATCACAAAGCCAAGCTTAAATGTTCCCATCGGTGTGACACCTTTTCCTTCTCCGTAGTCAGAACCGATTCCATTTCTGCCAAGCACACATGCAACAGAATATTTGTTAACCCAGTCGCCATGTTCCCAGTTATAAACGGTCAGCGTTCCAGATGTGCTTCCCGCATGTGCGGTTACCGTAATCTTCTGGGAATATTCATATGGACATTCCGCTTCCTCTGTGGTTGCTTCAGTCGTCTCCTCGGTTGTCGTTGCTTCGGTCGTTACCTCCGTGGTTGTTGGTGCCGCGGTTGTCGTTTCTTCCTCCTGATTGACTGGATGGATCAATACAACATAGATTGCAACAGCCGCACCTATAATCAACACAATCAGAATTGGCAGTAAAAACCGCAACATCAAGGACGCCTTCTGCGTTTCCTTTGTCACTTTTTCTTTTTTCGGTTGCAGATGCATCTCTTCCTGTGTATTATATGCATCCGCCTGCTGTACATTTCTTCGGTGATTGACCAGATCTGTTGGTTGCTGCGCCGGTGACTGTCTCCTCGGCTGCTGTACCGGCGATGGCTGCATCGACGGTTGCTCCGGTGTCTGTACATACGTTGGCTGCATCGGTGGTTGCTCCGGCGTCTGTACATACATCTGCTGCCCGGTTCCTACCGTTGGCTCCTGCAAAATATCCGCAAGCATCTGTAATTCCTCTGCAAATTCTAACGCAGTCGCATAACGTCTCGCCGGATCTGGTTCACACGCTTTCTGGATAATCTCGTCAAACACACCACTGATGCCCTGTTTCGGAATCAGCGATTTCATCAGCATGCCGAGTGCATACACATCCGTCCCTGCATGGTAAGCGCCACCCTGTGTCAGCTCCGGTGCAACAAATGTCGGGATTGTCCCCTCCGGATATTGCCGCACGCTCTCATACCCGATCAACTGATAATTTCCGTGTGACACAACCAAGATATTCCCCGGCTTTACATCCCCATGCACACGTCCCTGCTGGTGGATCACAGAAAGCGCTTCCGCAATCTGCGCACCCATACGTGCAAGCTCTGCTTCCTGCATCGGCATCTGTGCAATATATTGTTCCAAAGTCAATGGATAATTCATCCTATGTCTCCTTTTTATCATATTTAAACTAGGCATAGTTTACCACCATTTATCCCGGTTGACTAGCCGCTATCTTGAATTTATTATATTTGCTTTACCGGAAAAATGTGGTATTCTATATATTGTTATTTGTTTCCTTTTTGCGTTCGTTATGATTTGAAACAAACGCATTCACAGAAGATATGAGGATTTACTATGCGAAAGATTATCATATTTTTTATTATTCTGACGATCATCGGCACGGTCAGTCTCGTCGCGATCAATCTGCGGAAGGATTCGTCCCATACAGATGATACCTCTGAGGCAGAAATCTCACAGCCGATCGACCTTTCCGGGCTGGATTCCTATCAGCCAGTTAGTGGCAGCGTTGCAACGGTAACCAATGCCAGCGCAGATGAAGAACCAGCTTCCCAATCCTTTACCATCAGTATGAATTTCGTCGGTGATATCATGCTCGCAGGCAACGACACAGCTACCAGCAGCATTGATGCGATGGCGAACAGCCAGCCGAGCACGTATTTCTTTGAAAATGTACGGGATTATTTCTTAAACGATGACATCACGATCGCAAACTGCGAGAATGTTTTCTCCGACAATGACAATCTGGTGAAAACCGATAAGGGCGAAGCCGCCGCACTCGAGCAATACAACAATGCACTCGCCGAATACAACTCTGCGGTTGCACTTGCGCAACAGTCCGGAACGACTGTCAGTATGGAGAAGCCGGAATATACCTTCCGTGCGTTCTGGTTCCGCTCGAAAGCCGCAACTGCCAAGCTCCTGCCGGAAAATGGCGTCGATGTTGTCTCAATTGACAACAACCACACGTATGATTTCGGCACAGACGGCAACATGGATACGCGTGCTGCCTTAGATGTGGCAGGTGTTGACTGGGGCAAGGACGGAAAAATCGTCTACAAGGAAATCAATGGTTTCAAGATAGCATTTGTGTTCGGAAGCATGTACTCCGCCGGAGCCGAACAGGCGATGTTAGTTGATCTGGAAGAAGCGAACGCAAACAGTGATTATCAGGTTGTATATTTCCACGGCGGTGAAGAGAAGGTGCACGCCTACGAGGACTGGAAGCAGGCGTCCTGCCACAACTTAGTCGATCACGGTGCCGACCTCGTCATCGGTTCCCATCCGCATGTGTTACAGCCGCTGGAGACTTACAACGGTGTGAACATCGTATATTCGCTGGGGAATTTTATCTTCGGCGGAAACAATTATCCAGAAAACAGAACGTTGATCTATAATCAGACTTTGACAATCACACAGGATGCTGCGACTGGCGGTTTCACGGTAGCGAACACGGACGTCACCTTGATTCCGTGCTATGTCTACACCGGGGAATCCAACAACTACCAGCCTGCCGTCATCGAAAATGAGACGGACAAGCAGCTTGTAATCGACTTTATGCAAGGAAAGCGGGAACTGCCTTACTAGGCATCCCGCTTTTTTCTTCGATACTTTTTTCTTTTTTTGCGCACGGTCTTGCCGCGTTTCGCCGCCTTTGCCTTGCGGAATTCCTGAATCTCCGCAAGCATCGCGGTATAGTCACGCTCAAAGAGCGCATCACTGATTTCCTTATGAACTACCTCGACCGGTAACCGGTCCACGATGATCGTGCGGACAAAATCCTTGCTCTTCTGCTTGTACATCGGCAGCCCGTATTTCTCCTGAATATGGGCAAGCTCCGGGCGCCACAGCACACGGATCGTCCGAAGAAGCTGTGCATTTGGATTGTCGCTCATCTCCCGCACAATATAGAAATCCACATGGTCTTCTTCCTGTTCCACCGACACAATACCCCAGTGCTCTGGCACATGCTCCGCAACATGGCTTGCGTGTGTACTCCCGACAACCACGATATTCGCATCGAAATACAGATCATAGTCTGCGACCTGCCGCTCTAACCGCGTATATGTATCCGCGTCACTTTTTATCTCGATTCCAACAATCTTTTCGGGAATCACCATCACAACATCCGCCCGCGAACGCCCGACGGTTTTCTCCTCCAAGATGCGCACCTTGCCGTACCGTTCTTCGAGGAATTCAAACAATGGTTCCCGTATATCTTTATCTAGCAACATCGTATGTTCCATCCTGTTTTTCTAACACATTCTGAACACCATTTTAGCAAGATATTACATTAAAAACAAGAGTCCGAGGAACATACCTGCACCGATTACATTTGCCTTCGCAGGAAGCTTCGTCGGCAATGTGACGACAGCTAACGGAAGCAGATTGAAGATACA